>JAPPGB010000171.1 GCA_028821475.1 Spirochaetaceae bacterium | reverse complement strand
ACACACCGTTCCGGATGTGTCCAGTCCCTCTCACACCCGTAGACCGAATGCTTACTTCGGCTGATCGCCGGCGCACGCGGATCCCCTCTTTCGTCAGGCATCCGCCGGGCACCCCGTGCCCCGGGCCCCCTGTGCCCAGGAAGGATGTGAGGATGATACTGAAAGAACCGCACGCGCGCGCGGCGTGAGCCCGGGCCAACCCGGTGAGTCACACGCCGCGCTTTTGGAATCTGACTCAGACTGGCGGTCCGCGTTGCGGGCCCGAGAGCAGCCAAGGCGCGGCAATCCGCTCCGCAATACTCTCACAAAAATCTTCCTACGGAGAGCTACATTGAACATTGTAATAACTCGAATGACCTTCGCGGTTGCGCTGGTCCTGATTCTGAGCGCAACCGGCCTCTGGGCAAGCGGCGCGGAGGAGGGGTCGGCAGCCGCGACCGACAAGGAGATGGTGCTCGACCCGGCCACCGGCAGGATGCTGACCGCGCCGGAGTATGGCGGGACCCTCACCTGGCCCACCACGGTGTTTCCTCCGAGTCCCGACAACTGGTGGAATCTCGGCTGGGCGATGCACTTCATCAGTGGCGTTTCCGAGAAGATGACCCACATCAACTGGGCGGTGAGCAGGGACATCTGGGATGGTACTCAGAGTGACCGGCCCGAGGTCTCCAAGGGAAATCTGGCGGAAAGCTGGTCGATGCCCGATGACCTGACGTTCATCTGGAACATCCGTCAGGGCGTTCACTGGCATGACAAGGAGCCGATGAACGGTCGGCAGCTCGATGCCCATGACATCGTGTGGAACTATCACCGCTATCTCGGCATGGGCGACTTCACCGAGGACGGCCCGAACGCCGCGGTCAGCGCGATCACCATGGGTGTGGACATCGAATCGGTAACGGCCACCGACGACTGGACGGTCGAGATCAAGCTGGCGAAGCCTGGATACGACGTGTTGGGGAAAATGCTGCGCAACTACTATTACGTGCACGCCCCCGAGCAGGTCGAGAAATACGGCGACGCCAAGGACTGGAAGACCCTGGTCGGCACCGGACCCTTGATGCTGGTCGATTACGTGGAGGGCAGTTCCGCGACCTGGGAGAAGAACCCCAACTACTGGGGCTTCGACGAGAAGTTTCCGGACAACCGCCTGCCCTACATCGACACCTACCGAGCCCTCCTCATGCCGGACATGTCGACGCGTCTGGCGGCCCTGCGCACGGCGAAGGTCGACATCATGAGCAACACCGGAGATGCCGCCATTTACTCCATCGACGATCTGGAGACGCTGCAGAGAACCAACCCCGAAATCGAAGTCTGGTCTCTGTATCGGGGACCGGACGGCATTTTCCTGTTCAACCATGCGATGTCGCCTACCGACGACGTCTTAGTACGCAAGGCACTGCAGATGGCAGTGGACCGCGAGACGATCTCCGAAACCTACTTCAGGGGTCATGGAAGACCGGCACCGTATGGTTTGTTGCTGCAGTCTCAGACCGGTTCGGCCTGGCCATATGAAGAGTGGCCGGAAGATGTGAAACGTGAGTATGAGTATCGGCCGGAAGACGCCGAAGCGCTGCTCGATGAGGCCGGGTATCCGCGCGGCGCCGACGGCATCAGGTTCAAGGTCAAGCTGGCCCTGCACGACCGGTTCGAACCGACCCATCCCGAGCTGATCATCGGGTACTTCGAAGCCATCGGCGTGGCCGGCGAGCTGGTCATGCAGACTACCGCTGAGTCAGGAGCTCGGAACCGGGCCGAGACGGCTGAGTGGGAGCTTCTGAGTGGCGGATATGGAAATTTCCTACGGCAAAACATTATCGATTCCGTGTGCCAGAATCTCAATGACTTCAGCTACACCAAGGCACAGTGCACGCGTCTGAAGGAGCTGCACGACGCCGCCATGGCCAGCATCGAGCTCGAGGAGCTTCAGAGTATTATCAGAGAAGCCGATGAGATCACCGTACGGGAGCACTTCGGCCTGGTAAAATCGATCTCCCCCAGGTTCAGCGTGAATCAGCCGTGGGTGCAGAGCTTCTCCGGTGAATCAAGTATGGGACTCGGTGAACGTAATTCGTTTTTCGCCCGCCTCTGGATCGACAGTGAACTGAAGGAGGCGTCGACGGGGAATTAGTAGTTTACTGCTGCGGAGCTGGGAGGCGGTCGCTTGCACGCACGCTTCCCGGCTCCGTGCTCGAGGCGTGTCACATGAGAGCCTATCTGATCAGGCGGTTGCTCCTCCTGATTCCCACCATGTTCATATTGACCGCGATTGTCTTCCTCGCCGTGCGCTTCATCCCGGGCGATATCGTAGACCTGATAGCGGACGCGATGTGGTGGGAAGGGGGAGTAATCGACGAGGACCTTGTCCGGCAGATGATGGGATTGGACGTCCCCGTCCACGTGCAGTATGGACGCTGGATAGGAGATATTCTCCTGCGCGGCAGCTTTGGCGAATCGCTGTTCGGTGGTTGGCCGATAGGGGAGCGGATCGCGGGGAGGTTGCCGGTATCCATTCAGCTTGGTGTCATGGCAATCGTAATCGGTCTCGTCATCGCGCTGCCGGTCGGCATCTATTCGGCGGTCCGCCAGGATACCGCCGCCGACTACGTGGGGCGTACCGCGGCCGTGATCGGAATGGCGACCCCGAACTTCTGGCTGGGCATGATGGTCATGCTGTACCCGGCAATCTGGTGGGGCTGGTCGCCGCCGGTGGAACTGATCAAGTTCAAGCAAGACCCGTTGGGAAATCTCGGGATGTTCTTCATCCCGGCGTTGATTCTGGGCACGGCCATGTCGGCCGCCACCATGCGGATGACGCGCACCATGATGCTGGAGGTGCTCCGGCAGGACTACATCAGGACGGCCTGGTCGAAGGGCCTCAAGGAGAGAGTGGTCATCATCAGACACGCCACCAAGAACGCGTTCATCCCGGTGCTTACCCTGATCGGCATGCAGCTCCCGCTGCTGATCGGTGGGTCGGTCATCCTGGAGGAGATATTCGTGCTGCCGGGGATAGGCCGTCTGTTCATCGAGGCCCTCGATTTCAGAGACTACCCGGTCGTCTCCGCCATAAACCTGATTCTGGCTTCCGCGGTGCTGCTGAGCGCCCTCCTCATCGACATGCTCTATCCCTACTTTGATCCGCGGATTCGCTACCAGTGATGCCACAGGTGCAATCCGCCGACGTGCGTGCGCCGAGGAGACGGAGCGCGGTGGCCAGTTTCTTCGTCAGGCTGGTCAAGGAGAAGCCGCTCGGTTTTGCCAGCGGAATGGTCATCGTGCTGCTGCTCCTGGTGGCGGTCTTCGGCGGTTACGTCTCCCCCTACCCATATAACGAAATACACCTGATAGACCGGCTTCAGGGCCCATCGGCCAACTACCTGCTGGGCACCGACCAGGCCGGACGGGACCTGCTCAGCCGCCTCATTTTCGGGGCCCGCATCTCCGTGCTTGTCGGGCTGGCCGTGACCACCATCAGCATCGTGGTCAGTACCCTGATCGGCGGCCTATCGGGATTCGTCGGCGGCAAGCTGGACCTGACCGTGCAGAGATTCGTCGATGCCTGGAACGCGTTTCCCGGGTTGCTTCTGCTGCTGACGATGATGGCCATCGTGGGCAAGGGGCTCCTGCAGATCATACTGGTGATGGGGATATCGGGAGGCATTGGCGGCGCCCGCGTAATCAGGGGCGCGGTCATCGGTATCAAGGAGAACGTCTATTTCGACGTGGCGGAGGCGATCGGCTCGCCGAGATGGCGGTCTCTCATCCGGCATGTCGTGCCCAATATCATGCCGGTCATCATCATTTCGTTCAGCACCAGCGTCGGCGGCGTGATCATGGCGCTGGCCTCGCTGGGCTTCCTCGGCTACGGCCTGCCGCCCAACATTCCCGACTGGGGAGGCATGCTCAGCCGGGACGGGCGCAAGTACATGGAGCTGGCGCCGCGGCTGGCTCTGTGGCCTGGTCTGTGCCTGACCGTCACCATCTACAGTCTGAACATGTTCGGCGACGCCGTCCGCGACCTGCTCGATCCGCGGCTCCGGGGCGGCGGGCGCTGATTGCCGCGCTCTGACCGGTACGCGACAATAGGCCCGTGAGGCGCCGGGGTACGTTCCAGGCCGCGGTCCTGGTCCTGTTCTTCCTCTCCGGCGCCACCGGACTGGTCTATGAAGTCGTCTGGCACAAGATGCTGGTGCTCGTGTTCGGCAGCACCGCGTTCGCCACGGCCACGATCCTGGCATCCTTCATGTCCGGATTGGCGCTCGGCAGTTTCTGCTTCGGCCGGTTTGCCGACCGCTACCGAGAGCCACTCAAGGTCTACGCGTACCTGGAGGCCGGTATCGGCGTATTCGCGCTTCTGTTTCCCGTTATCCTGTCGGGAGTTACTGCCGCTTATGTCGGCATTTACCAGCGCTTCGACGCCACCTTCTACCTGTTCAGCCTGCTGCGGTTCATCCTCTCCTTCCTGATCCTGGTCATTCCTTCCTTTCTGATGGGCGGCACGCTGCCGGTGCTGAGCAAGCTGTTCGTCCGGGAGTTTGGCCGGTTGGGTTCGGGCATCGGCAGCCTCTACGGTACCAACACTCTGGGCGCGGTGGCCGGCACCTTCTCGGCCGGGTTCTTCTTCATCATCCTGTTCGGAGCGAAAGAGACCACCTATATCGCCGCGGCGGTCAACATTCTGCTGGCGGCCGCCGCATTCGTCGTGAGCAGGTTTGCTCCCCTGCAACATCAGGAACACAGGCAAAGCACCAGGAGCGCCGATAGTCGACCACCAGACCGGCCGCGGTATCCCCGCTACGTGTACTTCGTCATCTTGAGCGTGTACGGGTTGTCGGGATTCTGTGCACTAGCGTACGAGGTGTTGTGGACCAGGGTGCTTGTCTTCTACGTGCACTCGACCACCTACGCGTTCACGATAATGTTGACCAGTTTCCTGTTGGGGATAGCGCTGGGCAGCCTTGTCTTTGGCAGGCTCATAGACAAGTCGAAACAGCAACTCGGCTTGCTCGCAGTTGTCGAAGTGCTGATCGGGTTGTTTGCCATCCTGTCGATCTGGGAGTTCCGGGCGCTGGACGACCTGATGGTGAGTCTTACCGACCGGGTGCCGAGTTGGCAGATGTTCGTGGTTGCCCGGTATGCCGGCGCGTTTCTCATCATGTTCATCCCGACCCTGCTCATGGGCATTGCGTTTCCGCTGGCCAGCAAGATCTACAGCCAGAACCGGGAGCGGTTGGGCAGATACGTAAGCAACATCTACTCGGTAAACACCGTCGGCAGTGTGCTGGGGTCGATCGCCGCCGGGTTCGTCATGATTCCGTTGCTCGGCATCACCAACAGTATCATCCTGGTGGCGTCGCTCAACCTGGTTCTCGGCATCGTCATACTGCTTGCAAACCCGTCCATGAGACGCTCGGCAAAGTGGGCCGTGGTCGCGGCGACTGCGGTCATTATCCCAGTTGCCGCTACGGCGGTCCCCGCGGACAGGCCCCTGGGCCTGTACAGTCGTCCATTTCGCGATCTCGAACAGGGCGGCAAAGTGCTGTTCTACGACGAAGGCATCGGAGCTACCGTCACCGTACATCAACTGCCGCCCGACCCCGCCGACCAGCAGGTCTACAAGCTGTTGGAGGTGGATGGCGTGAACGTGGCGGGCACGATGCCGATGCTGCGCCTGTCGCAGAAGCTGCAGGGGCACCTGCCGGTGCTGCTGTACAAGGCATCCACCGGCAAGGATCCCGACAACGTGTTCCTGCTGGGGATGGGCACCGGAGCATCATCCTACGCGGCCACGCGCCACCGCATAAACCGGCTCGACATCCTGGAGATCGTCGCCGCCGAAGTCGATGCCCTGCGCTACTTCCGGGAGCTGAATCGAGACATACTCGACGAGCCCAAGGTTCGCATCAGAATCGATGATGCCAGGAACTATCTCTTGGCTACGCAGGAGGAATATGACGTCATCGAGAGCGACACGATCCATCCGGAGCAGAACGCCAATGTGTTCTCCCGGGAGTACTTCGAGCTGGCCAGGGAGCGGTTGTCCGAGGATGGCGTATTCTCGGTTTGGCTTCCGATGTATGGCATGTCGGAGGAAACCTTCAAGATTCTGATCAACACGTTGTACTCGGCCTTCCCGCACGTAACCGTGTGGTACGCGAGTACCCAGCCCACTCGACATGCCCTGCTGGTCGGCTCAAAACAGAAGCTGAAGATCGATTACGAGCTGCTGCAGGAGGAACTGGCGTACCCGCCGGTCCGGGAGAGCCTCGCGGAAGTGGGTCTGGAAGACGTATTCACGGTTCTGGGCAGCTTCATTACCGATGAGAGCAGACTGAGCGGATACGTCGCCGATTCCGTGGTGAGTACCGACAACCGGCCCTACCTGGCGTACTACAACCCGGTCCAGAAGGGGCGATTTCCCCTGACGGAACCGCGAGTCCTGCAGGTCTTCGCCCAGTTGAGCCTGCCGGTCCTGCCCTACGTGGTGAACATGGGAGCGGCCGAGCCCCGGATCAGGACCACCCTGGAGCATCGTTCACAGGCGAGAACCCACGTTCTGCGGGCAATTGCACATGACTATGGGCGCGACTACACCAACTCGATCGCCGAGCTGGAGAACGCTCAGGCACTCACTCCCGACGACATCAAAATCAGCAAGTTGCTCGAGGTTGCCCGAGCCAAACAGTTCGCCGACGCTGAGAAACGCGCCCAGCCCGCCGTGACGGAAGGGGCAGGCCTGCTCAAGGCCGGCAGGTTGGACGACGCCGAGGCCGTGTTCCGGTCCGTGCTGGAGTTTCACCCCGCCTCCGCGGTGGCACGCTACAGCCTGGCGACGATCCATTACGCCCGCGGGGAGCATGCGCAGGCAACCGAGGAGTTGCTGAAGGTGCTTGAGCTGTACCCGGACAACGTGGACGCACGCTATTCTCTGGCCATTGTCCACACCAGGATGGGGGAGCATGAACAGGCCCGGCTCGAGCTGCAGGAAGTTCTGAAACTCGCGCCTGGCCACGAGCGGGCCCGTACCGCCTTGGCGAACCTGAAAGAACGTTGACCGCTTGACAAACTGACACCCATGGTTGACACTAGACTTGTGATCACCGTGGTCGAGAGCGATGTTTTCCAGCGGTGGCTCAGCCGACTACGCGACTACCGCGCGGTGGCCCGTATCAACGCTCGACTGGACCAGATCGCGGCCTTCGGTCACTTCGGTGATTCCAGGGCGGTCGGCGACGGCATCGAAGAGTTGCGCATTCACCATGGGCCGGGCTATCGCGTGTATTTCGTGCATGCCGTTGCCACTGCCGAGTGGGCCGCGGCGCTGGCGCCAAACTCGCTTGAACGGTGGGCGCAGTTGCCGCCCGTCCAAGCTGACACGGCGGTCGTTGTGCTGCTCTGCGGCGGCGGCAAGGACAGCCAGAAGCGGACATCAAACGCGCCAAGCGATTGGCGGAAGACTGGAGGTAATCATGCGTGGCACATACCGCCGATGGGATCCGGCAGAGTACATCGGCAACGAGGAGGAGGCGCGCCTGTATCTCGAAGCATGCACCGAGGAAGATCCGGGCGACGGCAGCCTCATCCGTGTCGCTCTGGGGAACATTGCTCGATCCCGCAATATGAGCAGCTTGGCGCGCAAGCTCGGCATGACGCGCCAAGGGCTCTACAAGGCGCTCTCGATAGACGGGAACCCGACGTTTGCCACCGTCATGCGAGTCACCCGGGCACTGGGCATGGACCTGCGCATAACGATCGGCGCTGATCCGATCGGCGAACAGCAAGCGGTCACCCCCGCTCCGAGTCCACACCCAGTCCGATAGCAGCAACGGGCGGTGGGCTCGCCGACGCGACAGGTCCTGGCGCGCCATGTCCTGCCCAATATCGTGGCGCCGCTGATCATCGTCTTCAGCATCAACGTCGGCGGTGTGATCCTGGCCGAGGCCAGCTTGAGCTTTCTCGGCTTCGGGCTGCCGATCAAGGTCCCGAGCTGGGGCGGCATGCTGAGCCGGGAGGGGCGACGGTTCATGGAGCAGGTCATCGCCAGTCGTCCAGGAACTCGGTTACCGACTGTTCGACGGAGACTCGGCCCGAAAGGATCGGCTCCTCGAAACGGTACGTCCACTTGGCCAACAAGGGATGTGCTATCTCCAGCTCGCGGCGGATGATATGTGCCACTGCGCCGCTCCCGGCGACAAACTCTCGGGCACCGCAGTCGTCGCGGGTCTGCTTCCAGTCGTAGACGAGGCGGCGGATGGAGACCTTCCAACCGCTCCCGGCAGCGACGGCGCGTGCATATCCGGCGCGTTGGTCGCCGTCGAACGGCAACCCTACCGACCCGACGTTCGCGACGAGGGTGCCGTCCAGCTCGCGGATCAGCGGGCGATGCGTGTGGCCCACGGCGAACAGCCGCGCGCGGCCGTCCACCCTGCCGGCCAGATCAGCGTCGCCCATCTCGGGGTAAATGCCGTCGCGGTTGCCGAGCAGCGAGGCGTGCACACAGGATGCCCGGCCTGCCGGTTCCGCGAAATCGACATCGACCCGGTCGGGGAGCTTCGCCAGTGCGGCGACCAGGCCGAAGAGCTGAGCGGCGGTCCAGTACGTGTGCTGGTGAATCGCGAAGGCCGGGGTGCCCGGCGCGGCGGGCTCGCGATGCTTGCTCAGCACGTACTCTTCGTGGTTGCCGGCCAGCAGACGCCAGTCCGCCGCACGCGCCCGTGAAAACACCAACTCGTGACACTCACGCGGGTGGGGACCGCGGTTGACGATGTCACCAAGGACCACCACCAGGTCGGGACGCCAAGCGTCGACATCCGCCAGAACCGCCTGCAGCGCCGGCAGGTTGGCGTGGATGTCGGCAATCAGGGCCAGCTTCACCGCGGTGCGGGCGTGCCTGTCCGCAACGCGGAGCCGAGGCACCGCGCACCTGCCGGGGGCGGATGGGAGATGGCTGGTGACCGTACGATTGTCGCTACCATCGGCACAGGTCCAGCAGCCGTGGTGGGACGCGGCGTCGCACCGAGCTCGAATGCAACTGGAGTTTCGCCACGGGGCTGCTATATCCTGCCCGCCTGTTTCATCTCGGCGGCGAGCTTGCGCTGGTACGCGTCGTGCTCCTCCCGGCTCTCGCGCGCACTGACGCCATAGTAGATAAGCCCCAGGGCGCGGCGCGGGCGGTCGGGGGCGCGGTTGGCGTCGGCGCGATGGATGGTCATGGCGTGGTGGGCGACCAGGTCGCCGGCGCGCGCCGTGCACGCCACCTCGTTGGCCAGGTCCTCCGGCGTGCCGAAGTCGCTCACCCCCTGCGAGAAGCCCAGTGTCGCGGTGCGCCGGTGCGGGCGCACGCCACGCCGGTGCGAGCCGCGCACGTAACGCAGGCAGCCGTTCTCGGCATCGACGTCGTCCAGCGCCAGCCACAGCGTGGTGGCGACGCACGGTTGGAGGTGGAAGTAATAGGCGTCCTGGTGCGGCGGAGTGGGGCGGCTGTCGCCCCCCGGCGGCTTGATGAACACCTGCTGATTGACCGGCCGCACCGCCTCCCCGAGCAGCCGGGCCGCCGTGTCAGGTAAGGGGCCCTCTTCCAGGAGCCCGCGAAAGTAGGCGTCGTGCTCATGCAGGCGGATGAGTTGCTTCAGGGTCTCCGGGCGCGCTTTGTGCTCGTAGAACACGTCCGTGGCCGGCGCCGCAGGCACCACCTCGCGGATGTAGCGCGCGATGTTCGCCAGCACTTCGGCCACCTCTCGCGGCGAGAAGAATCGGTTCAGTTGCACGAAACCGTCGGCGCCGAACGCATCGCCGCGCGCCCGTACGCTGCTCACCTGGCCCATCGTTCAGGCACGGTAGGGCCGTTCGCCGCCACCGTCAACCGCCGTGCGAGTGAACGAGTCAGCCGGACTTGACGTAGGGTATGCCGCTGGCCCTGGGGGCGATGGCGCGGCCGACGAAGCCGGCCAGCAGCAGCACCACCAGGGCGTAGGGCAGGGCCTCGATGATGAACGGGGCGGCGTCGACCATCTCGCGCACCAGTGGCGAGGTGGCCTCCAGGTCGAACGCGCCCTGCAGGCGGGCCGCCACGGCGTCCAGGAAGCCGAACAGCAGGCAGGCGAGCAGGGTAGGTACCGGGCGCCACTTGCCGAACACCAGCGCCGCCAGGGCGATGAATCCCTTGCCGGCGGTCATGTCCTTGATGAACGCCGCCGATTGCGCCGTCGACAGGTAGGCGCCGGCGACGCCGCACAGCGCACCGCACACGATCACCGCGCGGTAGCGCATGCCGGCCACCGAGATGCCGGCGGTATCCACCGCCTCGGGGTTTTCGCCGACGGCGCGCAGGCGCAGCCCGAAGCGGGTGCGGTACACCACCCAGAACGCCAGCGGCACCGCCACGAACGCCAGGTACACCAGCACGTTGTGGCCGGACAAGAGCTCGCTGTACAGGTGCCCGATAATCGGTACGTCGGCGACCGCCTCGGCGCCCGGCCACACGACGGGCCGGAACCGGCCGCCCGGCGGCAACTGCGGCGTGCGCCCGCCCTGGCTGAACCAGGCGATGCCCAGCAGCACGGTGAGCCCCGACATCAGGATGTTGATCGCGACGCCGGAGACGATCTGGTTGCCGTGGTAGCGAATCGACGCGACCCCGTGCACCAGCGCCAGCAGCACCGACCACGCCATGGCCGCGGCCAACCCCACCCACGCCGCGGCCGGCAGCAGGCCCTCCAGTCCGGCCGCGGCGAGCCGCTCGGAGGCCACGAAGGAGGCCGCCGCGGCCGCAAACGCGCCGCCGAGCATCTTGCCCTCCAGGCCGATGTCGACGATCCCGGAGCGCTCGGAAAACAGGCCGGCCAGCGCAGCCAGCACCAGCGGCACCGACACCCGCAGCGTGGCGTCGAGCAGCAGGATGAAGAATCCGAAACTCTCCATCATGCGCGCTCCTCGGATGCCGCGGCAGCCGCGCGGCGCGACCGCAGCCAGGGCCGCAAGGCGGGCAGGAACAGGAACTCCAACGCGCCCACGAACATGATCACCAGGCCCTGGATCACCACCACCAGCTCCCGGCTCACGCGCGGCATCTCGAACGCCAGCTCCGCGCCGCCCTGGTAGAGCGCGCCGAACAGCAGGCTGGCCACCAGGATGCCGACCGGATGGTTGCGGCCCATCAGCGCCACCGCGATGCCGACAAAGCCGTAGCCGGCGGTGAAGTTCAGCAGCAGGCGCTGATTCACGCCCATCACCTCGTTCAGCCCCATCATCCCGGCCAGCGCGCCGGAGATCACCATCGCGCGGATGATGTTGCGCGCCGGCGAGATGCCGGCGTACACGGCGGCGTCCGGGTTGGCGCCGACGGTGCGCAGCTCGTAGCCCCAGCGCGTGTGCCAGACGTACACCCACACCAGCACCGCGCACGCCAGCGCCCACAGGAAGGCCGCGTTCAGCGGGGTGCGCGGAAAGTCGATCCCCAGCCACGCCATCATCTCGTGCATCGCCGGCAACCGGGCGTGTTCCGCGAAGTCGCGGCTCTGCGGCGACATCTGGCCCGGCTCGATGAGCACGTTGACCAGCAGGTAGACCATCACCGTGGCGGCGATGAAGTTGAACATGATGGTGGTGATCACCACGTGCGAGCCGCGCCGCGCCTGCAGGTAGGCGGGCACCCACGCCCACGCCGCCCCGAACAGGGCGCCGCCGACGATCGCCACCGGCACCAGCAGGAAGAACGGCAGCACGTCCAGGTAGAGGCACACCAGGCCGACGCCGAGGCCGCCGATGTAGCCTTGTCCCTCGCCGCCGATGTTGAACAATCCGCAGTGCATGGCGATCGAGAACGCCAAGGCGGTAAAGATGAAATTGGTCGCGTAGTACAGCGTGTAGCCCCACGCCTCGCCGAACCCGAACGCGCCGCGCACCAGCGCCAGCATCGCTTCCACCGGGCTCTCGCCCAGGATCATGATGACGATCCCGGACACCACGAACGCCGCCACCAGGTTCACCAGCGGCAGCACCCCGTTGGCCGCCCAGCGCGGCAGGCCGGCGCCCGCTCCCGTGGTTGCCATGCCTGCTAGCCGCTCCCGATGCCGGCCATCAGGCTGCCGAGCAGTTGCTCGGTCGCGTCCGCTGCCGCGACTTCGCCGGCGACCGCGCCGTCGAACATCACCACGATGCGGTCGCTCAGCGACAGGATCTCATCCAGCTCCACCGACACCAGCAGGATCGCCTTGCCGCGGTCGCGCAGTTCGACGATGCGGCGGTGGATCGACTCGATGGCGCCGATGTCGAGGCCGCGCGTCGGCTGCCCGATCAGCAGCACTTCCGGATCCCGGTCGAGCTCGCGCGCGACGATGATCTTCTGCTGGTTGCCGCCCGAGAAGCCGCTGCTGAGCAGCATCGGATCGGGCGGACGCACGTCGTACTCCTGCATCTGGCGGCGGCACGATGCCACGATCCGCCGGCGATGCATCAGGATCGGCCCATTGAAGGCGCGGTCATCCTGGTAGCCGAGGATGCTCGACTCGCTGGCGGTGAACGCGGTCACCAGTCCCATCCGCTGCCGATCCTCCGGTATGTGCGCCAGACCCCCGGTCCGCATGCGACGCGCGTCGGTGCGCTCCACGTCCGACCAGCACAGGCGGCCACTCACCGTCAACGAACCGGAGGCGGGCCGGCGGATGCCGCTCAACAGCTCGAGCAGTTCCGACTGGCCGTTGCCGGCCACGCCCGCCACGCCGACGATCTCGCCGCGCCGCACGGTCAGGCTCACGTCCTTGACCCGCCGCACGCCGACGTCGTCGACCGACTCCAGGTTGCGCGCCTCCAGCAGCACCTCGCCCGGCTGCGCGGCACCCTTGTCGACGCGCAGCAGCACCTTGCGGCCCACCATCAACTCCGCGAGGTGTTCGCGCGAGGTGTCGGCGGTGCGCACGTTGGCCACCACCGAACCGCGGCGCATCACCGTGACCCGGTCGGTGATCGCCATGATTTCGCGCAGCTTGTGGGTGATCAGGATGATCGTGCGGCCCTGTCGCTTGAGCGCAGCCAGGATGCGGAACAGGTCGTCCGCCTCCTGCGGCGTCAGGACGCCGGTCGGTTCGTCAAGAATCAGGGTCTCGGCGCCGCGGTAGAGCGCCTTGAGGATTTCGACGCGCTGCTGGATGCCGACCGGCAGGTCGCCGACCGCCGCGTCGACGTCGACCTCCAGCCCGTAGTCCCGCTCCAGGCGGTCCAGGTCGCCGCGCGCCCGGCGCAGGCCGTCGCGCAGCAAGGGACCGTCCTCGGCACCCAGGAGCACGTTCTCCAGCACCGTGAGCGGCTCCACCAGCATGAAGTGCTGGTGCACCATGCCGATGCCGGCGGCGATGGCATCGCCGGGACTGGCGATCGACGCCGGCCGGCCGTCGATCTCGATGCTGCCGGAGTCGGCCTGGTAGAAGCCGTACAGAATGCTCATCAGGGTCGACTTGCCGGCGCCGTTCTCGCCGATGATGCCGTGAATCGACCCCTTGGCGACCGCTACCGAGACGTCCCGGTTGGCCTGCACCGAGCCGAACCGCTTGTCGATGCCGCGCAATGCGACAGCAGGCGGCGCAGCGGTCGGCTCGGCGTCCAGGGCTTTGGTCAGTACGTGCAGGAGTTGTCGGACATGTAGTCGTGGACGCTCATCTCACCGGCGACGATCGCCGCTCGGGCGGCTTCCACCTGCGCCTCCATCTCGTCGGTAATCAGGCCGCCGTTGTGCTCGTCCAGCGCCCAGCCGACGCCGTCCTCGGCCAGCCCGAGGTCCTTGATGCCGGCCGCCCAGGTATGATCCATGGCGGTCTTGAACACCTCGTAGGCGGCCACGTCGACGCGCTTCAGCATCGAGGTGAGCACCGATCCGGGGTGCAGGTAGTTCTGGTTGGAGTCGACGCCGATCGACAGCTTGCCGCCATCGGCAGCGGCCTGCAGCACGCCGAGTCCGGTGCCGCCGGCGGCGGCGAACACGATGTCGGCGCCGCGGTCGAACTGTGACTTGGCCAGCTCCGCGCCCTTCACCGGGTCGTTCCACGCCGCGGGCGTGGTGCCGGTCATGTTCTGGTACACCTGTGCGTCGGAGTTGACGTACATCACGCCCTGCTCGTAGCCGCACGCGAAGCGGCGGATCAACGGAATGTCCATGCCGCCGACGAAGCCGACCTTGCCGGTTTCCGAGGCGAGCGCCGCGATCATGCCGACCAGGAACGAGCCTTCATGCTCCTTGAACACGATCGACTGCACGTTGGGCTGGTCCACCACCATGTCGATGATCGAGAAGCTGGTGTGGGGATACTCGGCGGCCACCTTGTCGAGCGCCGGCGCCTGCCCGAAGCCGACCGCGATGATCGGGTTGTAGCCGCGGCGCGCGAAGTTGCGCAGCGCCTGTTCGCGCTGTGCCTCGTTGGTCACCTCGAACTCGCCGTACTCGATGCCGGTTTCTTCCCGGAACTTCTCTACGCCGTTGTAGATGCCCTCGTTGAACGACTTGTCGAACTTGCCGCCCATGTCGAACACCACGGCCGGCTTGATTTCGTCCGCCCCGGCGGCGGCGACCAGCAGCAGGGCCATCCCTGCCGCAATCAGGATTCGTTTCATTGCACGAGACCTCCTCAGGTGCTGCCATGCTCCGCCAAAACGGCGGTTTCTGCAAGCCGGTCCGCCGGCGCCTGCCGCACCGTCAGCGGCCGCTCCGGCGCTGCCCGATTCGGCATGCCGCGAATGCCGCGCCCGCCGTCTGTGGCACACCGCGACTCCGAGGCACCTGCGCCGGTAAGCGCCGCCAACACCCGGTTGCAGCGCCGGCGCGGTAGCGAGAGCCGAGGCAACCGTGGCGTGGGGCGGCGGGGAAGCACCTTGACGCGGAGGCAAGACCGCTCCACGCCGCGGCGCCGCGCGGCTCGGGGTCGGCTGCGCCGGTACGGCACCAGCAGCCCGTGGCACAACTCCGGCTGCGTTGAATGCGGCGACCCATCCCGGCCGTTCCCGGCTTGCCGCGGTGCTCCTCGCTTACCCATGCCCTGACATGGTCGTTCGTCGTGCCTTGCCTGCCGGACGCCTCGCCGCGGTCGGTGCAACGCCGATTCCACCACGGGCGGCTCGCGCCCCGAAAATCGCCGCCTCCGGCACCGGTTTCGGCCCCACCGGCCTCCTCCAGCAGGAGTCTACAGCGGCAGCGTCTCGACTTCGGCGCCCGCGGGCAACTCGGCGGCGTCCGGCGGTATCACCAGCCAGCGGTCGGCGTGGCGCAACGCGGCCACCTCGGATGCCTTCTGCCGCCGCATGGGGGCTACCTGGTCGATGCCGTCCGCGAACGCAGTCGCGGTAGCGACCGCGATGCGATGCCCGAGCACCAATCGCGTCAGGCCCGGGCGACCGGCTACGGCGGCTGCCAGACGGGCGGCGACCGGCTCCGAGGGAGGCCGGCCCTGCAAGGCACGCAAATGAGGGGCCACCAAAGCCCGGAACGTGGCCAGCACCGCCAGCGGGTTGCCGGGCAGACCGAACAGCATCGCGCGCCGTTCCGGCAGGCGGGCGCACAGCACCGGCTTGCCGGGACGGATCGCCACCCCGTGGAACAGCACCTCGGCGTGCAGGGCGGCCAGCGCCGCGGGCACGAAGTCGGCGGCGCCGCGCGACACGCCGCCGATGGTGACGGCCAGGTCCGCCGCCGACTTGTCCACGTCGAACGCATCGCGCACCCGCTCGGCGATCACGTCCGGGTCGTCACCGGCGGCGGGGAGCAGAACGGGCTCGCAGCCGGCGGCATGCAGCGCCGCCACCAGGTAGCGCGCGTTCGAGTTGCGCACCTGTCCCGGCTGCAGGGCGGCGCTGAGGTCCTCCACCAGCTCGCTGCCGGTGGCCAGCACCGCCACCCGCGGCCGGCGCACGACCGGAACCTGCGCGCAGCCCACGTTGGCGAGTAGCAGCACGTGCGGCGGGCCGATGCGCCGCCCGGCTTCCAACAGCACGTCCCCCGGACAGTGATCTTCCCCCCGCCGGCGTACGTTGGCGCCCGCCGCCACCGGCGCCGACACTTCGATTGCGCTGTTCGCTTCGGTGACCTCCTCGAACGGCAGCACGGTGTCGTACCCGTCCGGCAGCAGCGCGCCGGTGGCGATACGAACCACGCCGCCGGCGGTCGCGCCCGGAGGCGGCTGCTCGCCGGCCGCAACGGCGCCGATGACGGCCAGCCGGCACGGCGTCGCGGCCGTTGCGCCGTGCAGGTCGCCGGCGCGTACGGCGTAGCCGTCCATCGCCGCCAAGTCGGCGTTGGGTGAAGTCTCGGTACTGACCACCGCACGCGCCGTGATGCGGCCCACCGCCTCGGCCAGCACCACCGTGGTCGCCGCGAGCGGCGCACCGGCATCGAGGACCAGGCTCAGCGCCGTCCGGTAAGGGAGGGTAGTGCGGTCTGCGGTGCCGCGTCGGTGTGCCACCAGTTCAGGTTGTGGCCGACGCTACGCCGCGCCCGGCAACCGTTCTGCCGTCGATGGCCGTCGTCATCGCACTCTCGGGAAGCGCACGGCGGTAACCAATCGGTCATGGCTCCGTACGCTATGGCTGGCCGCGGACATCCGCACCCACCCGTTCCCGCGCGGCAGCCAGCCGCCGGCGGCAGCCGAGTGCGTACTCACGAGCGCTGCCGCCGGCGGCCAAACAGGAGCCGGCCGCCCCACTTGACGAGTACGAACAACGCCACCACCAGCACGAAGAACCAGACCAGGGAAGCGCTGAAGAACAGCCACACGCGCAGGCTGCGCAAGATCAGGGCGATTGCGAACACCGCGGCGATCATGGTCATCAGTCCGGTAATGCGGTCGAAGCCCGGCACCTCGTCGAAACCGACGTTGCGCCGCATGATCCCGAGGGTCAGCACCATCGACGCGATCGGCGCCACGTAGGTGGCGGCGTTCAGGTCGAGCAGGTTGTCGCCGCTGAACAACAGTGCGTACACCACCGCCACCGCGGCGAAGATGCCCGGCGCGCACGCGGCGTACACCAGGACCGTGTACAGGTAGCGCCACGGCGCCCGCCCGCCGTTGCCGCGCCCGTGCAGGACACCGATCAGGGCAGTCAGCACCACCACGCCGCCCAGTGCGATCAGCAGCGGCACGCGCGCCGCGTCCACGGCGGCAAACAACTCACGCAGCGTCATCGTCGCCAGGATACCTCGTGAAGCTGACGCTGGGCAGGGGAAACTCAAAAACCCATTGCTGCCGGCAGCCTTGGGCCGAAGGGAGACGGTGCGGGGCAGCTCCGCGATACCGACAGTTCGCGAGCAAGGAGAAAGAAATCGCGAAAAACTTGCGCGCACCTCTTGACTCGATTTTCGGTGTGCGTGGTGGCTTGCCACGGCGCGTGGCGGCCCCTCCGACTCTCCGAAAGCGGCTCGGGCTCCCTGGATGCGACAGCGCCCCGCTCAGAGGGCTCACGGGCGCCGTTTCAGTGCTGTCGAGGACTCGGAGGAATCGGCTATTTTGAATCCCATAGTATACTTACGAGTATGAGTGAGTCGTCTTCTCCTGTCCCCTGGTCCACCGTCGCCGCGCTTCCCGACTACCTCCTGTTGGCGCAGACTCGGCAGCTTGCCCGGCACGAGCAGGCGCTGCAGATCCTGGTCCTCGACCACCTGCGCGAGATCGAGGCGCGCCGCCTCCACCTGACCCGCGGGTACGGCAGCCTGTTCGACTACGTCGTGCACGAACTGGGCTACACCGCGGCCGCCACTTGGCGGCGGATCAAGGCGATGCGGCTTTGCGACCAAACCGCCGGGGCGCGCGAATTGCTGCGGGACGGCTCGCTGAAACTGAGCAACGCGGCGCAACTGCAGAACCTGTTCGAGCGCAGCGACCGCAGCCACGGCCGTCCGTCGGGCGGTGAGGCAACGGGTAGCGGGCCCGGCGGGACACCGCGGAAAGACGGCACACCGGCGGAACCGGCCCCGGCGGCACCGATGCGCGCCGGGGAGCGCGACCCGGCACCGGTAGCCAGGCCGGTGCTGGACGCTGCGGCGCGGGAGGATCTGGTCAAGCAGGCGGCGGGCAAGAGCACCCGCGAAATGCAGCAGATGCTGGCCGAGGTGGACCCGGCGCTGGCGCAGCGGAGCGACCGGATGCGAGCGCTCGGGAGCGGGCGCTGGGAGCTGAAGGCGACGATCGACGCGGAGTGCCGGCGTGGGCTGGAGAAGCTGCAGATGTTGCTGTCACACCAGGACCCGCACCTGACGCTGGGCGCGCTGGTGGCGCGGCTGGTGCGGGACGGCCTGAACCGCTACGACCCGGCGCGCCCGCGGCGCGCGCGGCGTACCGACGGTCGCGGCTCGGGTATGGGAGAGGGAACCGAGAGCACGCCGGCGCGGGACGACACGGAGGCGGTGCAGCGGAGCACGGCCCGCGCGAAGGGAGGCGAGGTCGAGCGCCAGAGCGCAGTCGGGCAGGATGACGCATCGCCCGCGGCGGCCGTTCCGGATGACGTGCCCGGTCTCTCGGCGGCGAAGTGGCAGACGGAGGGCGAGCGCGGCGGCACGAAGTCCACGGCGGTGCAGGGTCTTGTCCACCGCCCCGATTCGGCGCCGAAGCGCTCCGCGGAAGTCGAGCACGGCAGCGCCGCGCCCGCGACGTCACCGCGCAGCCGCGCGCACACCGCTTCGTCGGCGAAGCGCCACGGGCAAGCCGAACTCGATCGCGCGTCGCGTGCGGCAGCGCAAGACGGCGGCGGTCGGGTGGTTTTCGCGGACCGTCGAGTCGCGCGACGCCAGCCATGAGGCCGGGGCGTGATCGCGCCATCGTGGACCCGCCCAATCAATTTGCGGCAGTCGCAAGGTGACGCCACCTACCATCATGTCGCCGACCCAGTTCGCCATCCCGAGCATCTTCGTTTCGAAGTCGGCGAGCAAGTAGACTTTCCTGCAACGGTTTGCTTACCGCTTTACGCGTTCGCACCCGTCCTTCAGGCGAGGTCGCGCGGATCGATGAAGGCGCCGACCAGGTGGCTCTTGCCGCCTTCGTCGCCGAGGTTGGTGTAGTCGACGAACACGATGGTGCCGTCCTCCTGCTGCAGCCAGGAGGAGTAGCCGTGGTCGGGGCCCGGCTTCTGGTCCGGGTGGTTGCCATGCACCTGGGTGAGCCGGTCGCGCTGATACTGGTCGGGCCAGACGCCGGCCGCCGCCGCCCAGTTCCAGCGCCAGTCGGTGAGCCGCGGGTTGCGCGTCTCGTAGCGCACCCGCCGCCACCAACTGGTGCCCGTCTCGCCGAGCTGGCCGAACATGGTGCGCGCGTACAGCGGGCCGCCGCGCATGAACTCGCTCAGCACCAGCTCCTCGTGGAACACGCTCGCCGAGCGGACCACGTCGCCGTCCACCCGCACCTGCAGCAGCCCGCGCCGGTGAGAGATCTGCACGGTGCGGAAGCGGGAGAAATCCACCGCCGCCGGGCGCCGGTCGGCCAGCGACAGGTGATCGCCGGCCAGCGACAGCACCACCGAGCCGCGGTTGGAGCGCAGCCTCGAGATCGACAGGAACGCCGCCGGCTCGCTGCCGGCCACCTTCACCTCCGCCTCGAACAGGATCTCGCTGCGGCTGCCCTCCGGCGGCAGCAGGCTGTACCGGCACTCGTAGCCGGGCCGGTTGTCGATGCGCAGGGCGTCGCCGGTCAGCTCGGCCGCGAACTTGCGGCGCGGTCCGCCGACCTGGTAGGTGCCCGCCTCGGCGCGCAGGTCGCCGCACCAGGCGTAGGTGCCGAGGCCGCCGTTGACATGGCGCCCGGTCACCAGCACGCGCCCGTCGGACAGCCGCTTGGCGTAGGGGCGATGCAGCGCGAACGGGCACATCTGCGGCGGTGTCCAGGTCTCCCCGTGGTCGCAGGAGAACGCCACGAAACTCGGGATGCCGGCGGAGTGGTTCTCGCGCATCACGCACGCCAGCTCGCCGCCGGCGCCCGCGCCGCCGTCGGGGCCGCCGTCCAGGAACACCAGCGCTCCCTCGCAGAAGCGGTGGTAGCCGTCGTGGGCCACCTCCGCCGCCTCGCGCCACGTCTTGCCGCCGTCGTCCGACAACGACAGGATCTCGGCGAACTCCTGGCTGTCGGGCCGCATGATGTGCGTCAGCACGGCCAGTTGCCCGGTACCAAGCTCCAGCATGCGGTCCGGCTCGAAGCCCATGATGCCGGTCTCCTGCGCCGGCCCCCAGGTGCGCCCGTCGTCGCCGCTCCACCACGCCAGGTTGGCGGGCGGCTGGTCGGGGTGGAAGTGGCCGTCGTCGTCACGGTCGCACAGGATCACCAGCCGGCCGTCGCCGAGCCGGCTCAGGCGCGGCGTAACCAGGCGCTCTTCGCCGGCCTGCAGGTCGGCGCGCGCCACCTCCGCCTGCTTGGACCAAGTGCGCCCGCCGTCGTCGCTGGCGAGCAGGGTGAGGATCACGTCGTCGCTTGCCCAGTGCTGGTCGGTGTCGGCGTATATCAGCAGGAGGCGGCCGGACGGCAGGCGTACCATGTCGGGGTTCTTGGTGAACCGTCCGGGGCTGCGCCACGCGTCGAAGGTGGTGTGGTGCAGGGAGTGCTCGGGAATCTTCATTTTCAGGTGCTCCTCAATCCAGGTGGAAGCGGGTGCAGCAGATGAACTGCACCGGCTGCCGATCGTCGCTGTACTCGTGGTAGGCGGCGACGATGGTGCCGTCCGGGGTCTGCGCGACGCTCGGGTAGCCGATGTGCCAGTAGAACGGCACGTCGGGATCGGCGGCACCGCCTACGCGGATCACGAACTCGTTGGCCGCGTCCCAGGTCACGCCGTCCGCGGACACGCAGCCGCGCACCCCCCAGGGCGGGCGCCGGTAACCGTACACCGCCAGCACGCGGCCGTCCCGGAGCTGCGTGATGTCGGCCGGGTAGCCCCAGATGTTGGTGCGCCGCGGCGGACTCCAGCTTGCGCCGTCGTCCTCCGAGCAGGCGAACCACAGGTTGTCGTAGCGGCCCGGGCGCCGCGACACCCGCAGCAGGGCGATCAGGCGGCCATCGCGCAGCCGGGTCACGCCCGGCTCGTGAAAGTGGATGATGTGCGCCGGATCGTAGGCGATGGTGGACCAGTACTCCCAGTGGCCGCCGCCGTCGTCGGAACGCAGCAGGAAGCTGCGTCCGGTTTCACCCACCGGTCCGGTGGTGTCGTTGTTGCTGATCGTTCCGCACAGCGGCATCAGGACGACGCCGTCGGGCAACTCGATCACGTGGCCGGCGCCGGAGTTGCCGCACGCGTAGCGGCCGAGAGACGCGGAGGTGATCGGGAAGGTGTTCACCTCCACCGGGCCTGACCAGGTGTCGCCGTCGTCGCGCGAGGTGAGCAGGGCGTAGCCGGTCTGCCGCTTCAGGCGCTCCGCGCGCAGGGTGGGGGAGCGCAGCGCCTGCGGATCGTCGCCTCCGCCGGCGCCACCGGAGTCGATGAAGCTGCACACCCTGGTGTGCATCAGGATGGCGCCGCCAGCGAGCTGGCCGAAGGCGCAGTCCCAGTTGCCGGCGTGTTCGGTGCACGGCCATACCACCCGCTTGCTCGCCGGATCCCAGGTGCGCCCGCCGTCGGCGGACTTGATCAGGCACGACTGCCCGCTGTCGGCATGGACCGGTCCGCGTTCCTCGTTGAAGCCGAGCAGCAGCTCGCCGGCTGCAAGTTGCACCAGGCTCACCTGGTTGGTCGCGTGCGCCGGATCCTTGTGGACCTGGATGTACTCGGGGTCTCTGATCTGTGGCACGCCGGCACTCTACCGCACCCGCGCGCCCGTTGTCACAGCGCTGTCCGCCGCCTCGCCCGCCCGCGGGGCCTTCCGCAGCGCGCTCCCGTCCACTGTTCTTGGCGCTGCCCGGTGAGCAATATACGCCATGAGCATCCGGCGGTTGCTCGGACGCGGCGCCGGAAGTATGGTGACAGCCATGAGTGATGCTGCAGTTCGCACCGCCTACGAGCGCGACGGCTACCTGATCGATCGGGATGTGCTGAGCGCCGCCGATCTCGATCCGGCGCGCCGCCTTCTTGCCGGCCAGGTCGACGAGTACGCGCGCAAGATGCATGCCGAGGGCAATATCGACTCGCTGTTCGAGGATGAACCGTTCACGCGAAGGTTCGCGGCGATTTGCACGGCGATGGACAGCTCGCCGCGCGGATGGATCGGGAACACCCTCGACAAGGCGTACTTCGACCTGTTCCGCCATCCCGGCATCGTGCGGGTGGTGGGCGCGATCCTGGGGCCGGAGGTGAGCGAACTCGGAGGACTGAACATCCGTACCAAGATTCCGGAAGCCGAAATCACCGCATTCCCGTGGCACCAGGACAGCCACTACTACAATGAGCCGGCGCGCGGCAGGCGGGTCGGCCGTACCGAGGCGGCGCACATCGTCACCGTGTGGGTTCCGCTGGTCGATGCCACCATAGCCAACGGTTGCATCTGGGTGATGCCGGGCAGCCACCGCTGGGGACTGGTGGACGCCGCGCGCGGCGAGGACATGAACGTGCGCACCAACGAGGAGATCGAGCAGCGCGGCACGCCGGTGGCCCTCGAGATGGCGGCCGGCGACGTGCTGTACATGACCAACCTCACCTTCCACGCCAGCAAGATGAACCGCACCAGGGATGCGCGCTGGAGCATCGACTTTCGCTTCCACGTCACGGCAGAGGCGCTCGACGGACCGGAACGGGACGCCATGGAGGAATTCGGCAAGCGCCAGCGGGCCAATGGACGGGTGCCGCTCCCGGTGCTCAGCGCATCCGCCATCCCTTCCTGGGAGGAGTGGCGGGACGCCATGCTGCAACAGCGCGAGCAAAACGCACGTTCCGTCCGGAACACACGGGAGACAGAGACCGCCGCCCGCGCCAAGGCATGACGCTTCGCCATCCACCCACGGGGACGCTGGCCAGCGACGCACCCGGTACCGCCGGCGTCACGGCTCGGCCGCGGTCGCGCTCGTCAGGCCGGCTCTCCGCCGAACAGCGAGCCGAATTCGCCCGGCAGGGCTACCTCGTGGTGCCTGATGTCCTGCCGGTGCCGGAGTTGGCCGCGCTCGACGCCGAATTCGAGGCCGGCTACCGGGAACGGCTCGCCGATCCGGCGATCGCGGCCGACGACCAGCGGCGCAACCAGGTCCACCAGCTCGGCACCGACTCCGAGAACTCCCGCCGGCTGGCGTGCGACCCTCGCATCCTCGGCCTGGTCGAAGACCTGGTGTACCCCGGCCTGGCCCTGTTCTCGGCGAAGCTGATCTCCAAGGGTCCACACGAGCCGCACAACGTGTGCCATTGGCACCAGGACGAGGCGTACTGGCACATCTACGGCGCCAGCGAGCGGCGCATGTCGATCTGGCTGCCGCTGCAGGACACGCACCGCCGCAACGGCTGCCTGCGCGTCGTGCCCGGCAGTCACCGCCGGCACATTATTCCGCACCAGCCGCGTTCTTCCCGCGACCACGGCGCCTGCCGGCTCAGCTTCCTGCCCGGCGAGCGCGAGCTGCGCAACACCGTGTACTGCGAGATACCCGCCGGCACCGCGGCGCTGTTCTCCAACAAGATCTTCCACTCCTCGCTCGGCAACCACACCGCCGGCCACCGCCGGGCGTTCATCCTCACCTACATGGATGCCGCCGCCGGGGCCGGCAAGGACAGCGACTTCACCATACTGCGTCCCGCCTGACGCCCCATCAGCCAGCGGCGGAACCCGGCGCCGTACGGAGAGCGGCGAGGCGCCGGGATGCATCGCCGCCTACTTCGCACCCCGTGCTTCGCCGCGGGCCGCTATGGCCCGCCGGACGGGCAGTTGCCGGCGCGGCGGTCAGCCGGCGCCGCAGGGAAGGGGAACCACCGTTTGCCGGCCGGTGTAGTCGTGGCCGCGCAGCATCGCGATCTCGCGCGGCTCGTCCGGCGCGTGACGGGCGCGGTCGCGGCCCGCCCCGCGCGGATTGCCGGTCACGCGCACGAACGGCACGCTGATGCGCGGCGTCAGGCCGACGCGCGGCCGCGACGTCCGGTTGGGGCCCGAGCCGTGCAGCGTATTTTCGTTGAACAGCACGAACTCGCCCGGACGCAATACCAGCGTGCGCACGGCGTCGGGATCGATGGCGTGGTTCGGTACCGAGCGCCCGAACGACTGGCGGTCGGGATCATGGTCGTGATGGATCGTCTGCGTGTGCGAGCCGGCGACTACCTTCATGCAACCGTTCTCTTCGGTCGCCTCGGTAATCGCGATCCAGGCCGACACCAGCACCAGCGGCTGCAGGCCGAAGTAGGCCCCGTCCTGGTGCCACGGCACCTCGACGTAGCGGGCCGCCTCTCCTTCCGCGTCCGCGACCGGCGGCTTCACCTGGAAGTTGGAGCGCCAGATCATCAAGTCGGGGCCGAGCAGCGATGCCACGCGATCGATCAGTTCGGGGCGGCGGCAGATGCGGCACACCGTACGGTGGTCGAGATGGCGGTCGTGGTAGTGCAGAACCGGGTCGTCCTTGACCGCCGGCGCGATGATCTCCCGGCCGATCACCCGCATCGCCACCGCCATCTCCGCCTCGGAGAGCAGCGGGTAGGGGCCCAGGACCCCATCGCGGTGGTACTGCTCCACCTCGGCATCGCTCAGGGCAAACTGCAGACTGCTGACAAACGTCGCATCGCTCATGTTCCTGATCGTAGCGAGCCAGTCCCGTCTGGTGAACCGCTCTGCGCGTTCCACTCGCATCCTCGGTTGACGGACTCGGAGCGCCGTTCTAGAGTCCGCCCGAGAAGAGGAGAGTCGATGCGGCTGGGTGTGGTGTCCAACGTCTGGAATGTGCAGCTTGCAGGTGGCGCAGACTTGGGCGACCTGATCAGCGCTGCGGCGGAGCGCGGCTATCGGGTGATCGAACTGCGTCAGAAATCGCTGGGCCGGTACGAGTCGGCTGTTGACGCGCTCCCGAACGTGGAGGCCTTGGGTGCGCTGGCGGCACGTTTCCCCGGCCTGCATTTCGTAGCCGCGTACGAGGTTCCGTTCCTGGATCCGGACACCACGCCCCGCGATCCGAGCTTTGCCGCGGCTGCGGCGCTGGCCCGGGCGGTGGCCAACGGACGCCGCCCGCACGTGCGCCTCGTGGACCTGAGCACGTTGCCCGAGCAGGCCGCCGGCTGGGGCGCCGCGGCCTCCGGGATCGCCATCGCTCGTCTGACCAGGGCGCTGGCGGCGGACGGCGGCATCCTGTCGGTCGAGAACTCCCGCCAGCCGTGGCCACTGCTGGCGGCCGCCATAGACGCGGCGCGCGCTGAGCTGGGGGCCGCCGGCCGGCGGCTGCGGGTTTGCTTCGATCCGTGCAATTTCGCCGCCACCGGCGACCCCACCGATCCGGCCGCGGTGTATGCGGCCCTCACCCCGGAGCAGGTCGGCATGCTGCATTTCAAGCAGCGGCGCGCCGGCAAGCTGGACGTGACGGTCGCGGAGGGGGAGGTGGATTGGCCGCGGCTGGTGCCGCTGATCGTCGCCCGCCGCCTGTTCCGCCAGGGCCTGTTCGAGATGGCCAGCGACCTCCACCTGTGGGAGCACCTGGAGCACGGCAGTTCCTATCTGCGCCGCCTGTGGCAGCAGACCGGCACCGATGAACCCTGGGGTGGATAATTTATCCTTGTATTTTAGCCATCCATTCGTAATAATACCCCTTCATTATAGCCACCTCGTGCACTCGGTCGTGCTGAGCGAGGCCGTCCATGAACACCTGGCGCATTGCTTCGCACCTACCTGCTGCTCGGTGGCATGCCGGCCGTCGTGGCCGAGTACCTGGAAACCGGCAGTGTCGCACGGGCCATCCACGTTCAGACAGCCATTACCGAGACGTTCCGCGACGACTTCGGCAAGTATGCCCGGGTCACCAGTCACCGCCACCTGGATCGGGTCTTCCTGCACGCTGCCCGTCTGGTCGGGCGCAAGTTCATGTATGCGAAGGTTGATCCCGACAGCCGCTCTCGCGATCTGCGTTCGGCGGTGGAACTGCTGGAGCGGGCCGGCGTGGTGCGCCGCGTGTGCTCGACTTCGGGAGCAGGTCTGCCCCTGGGGGCGGAAGCGGACCACCGCCATTTCAAGCTCGTGATGGTCGACGTCGGTCTGATGCAGAACCTGTGCGGCGCTACCGAGCAACTCCTGGACGGTGATCCGATGCGTATCAACCACGGCGCGGTCGCCGAGCAGTTCGTCGGCCAGGAGTTGCTGTCCCATCGCGGTCCATACGAACGACCGGAGCTCTTCTACTGGCACAGGCAAAGGAAATCGAGCAGTGCCGAAGTCGACTACCTCACCGCCGCTGGAGGTCAGGTAATCCCGGTAGAGGTCAAGGCGGGCAAGGTCGGGCGCCTGCGCAGTCTGGCGGTGTTCGTCGAGCAATACCGGCCGCCGGTTGCGGTGCGCGTGTACACGGGCGGGTTTCGTCGCGACGGCGGCATATTGTCAGTCCCACTCTACCGTCTGGAGCGCATGAGTTCCCTCCTTGCGGAGGCGGTCAAGCCGTTGCGCGCGGGAGCACCACCCTCCTTGCCATAGCGGCCGCACCGGATTGCCGCCGCGCCGCAGTTTGGGCGTCAGACGGCGGGTGCGCGCCGCGGAGTTGCGTCGCCCGCGGCGGCGAGGCAGAGGATGGCGGCGACGAACAGGACGGCGATGATCAGGAACGTGGAGGTGAACGAGCCGGAGCGGTCGTGCAGCCAGCCGGCGAGCGCCGGGCCGCCCGCCAAGGAACCGATCATCACCATCTGCACCATGCCCATGATGCTGCCGAACGCCTTCATGCCGAACGCTTCCTGCACCACCAGGAGCAGCAGGGCGCCGAGGCCGCCGAACCCCATACCGAACACGACGATGCCGGTCCACATCACCGGGACGGACTCCGCCAGCGCCATGACCACAAGCCCCACGGTCTGCAGCGCTACCGACACGATGCAGGCACGGCGCGCGGTCCACCGCTCGCTGGCGCGCCCGTAGACGATCTTGGCGCCGATGCCCATGGCGGCGATCACGGCGAGTCCCGTGGTGGCGAGCGTCGGCGGGAAGCCGTGCTCGCCGAAGTGCTGGCGCAGTTGGGTCAGCACTCCCTGGTAGGTGAAGGTCGCTCCGAACAGACCTGCGAGCACCAGCCAGAAACGCCGGCTGCGCAGCGCCTCGGGCAGCGACATGCCACTGCCGGCCAGGCTGCGCGCCGCGGCTGCGCTGGCGCCGCGCCCGGTGGCATGCATCTCCCGAGCCACCTGGGATTCGTCCTCGCGGATCACGAACAGCGCAACCACGGCCAAGAGCCCAATGAGGCCACCGAAGGCCACATAGCCCCATTGCCAGCCCCCGGCCGCGATCATTGCCGCGGCCAGCGCGGGCATGGTCAGTCCTCCGACGTTGTTGCCGGAGGTGACCGCGCCCATCACGCGCCCGCGGGTGGCGGGGAACCACAGCGCCACCAGCTTGCCGGATGCGAGCGACGTGGCGCCGGGAAAACCGGCGTATACCAGCGCGCTGAACAGGTACCAGTGCCACAGCGAACTGATCAGCGGGCGCAGCAGGAATCCCGCCGCCACCAGCAACAACGAGGTCACGGCCACCGGCCGTGCGCCCCAGCGGTCGAGGGCGCGGCCCAGCAGCGGCGCCACCAATCCCGACACGACGGCCAGGCTCAACGACAGGTTGAGCGCCGTCTGGCTCCAGCCGAAGTGCTCACGCAGTGGTGCGGCGAATTCCCCGAACGCGTACTGGCTGGTACCGATGGTCAGTCCCGTGGACAGAAACAGCACTACCGCGATCGGGTAGCCACGGTAGACCGTCACGCCGGCCGCCCGGCCGGAGCCGAAGGGTCGACACGCAACCCCGCCACGTCTATCGTCAGGCCATGAGTCAAGGTCAGTTCTTTGCGCGCGACGAGGTGAAGCGCGATGCGATGGAGGGTTTCGAACTCGGTTGGCACAGCCGTCCCGAAACCACCGCTGCCGAACAGCTCGTGGTGATCGAGGTGAAGCTCGACCCGGGCGGGGGGCACAATTTTCACCGCCACCCCAACCAGGAAGAGGTGATCTACGTGCTCGACGGCGAGATCGAGCAGTGGGTCGACCAGCGCAAGCAGACGCTGCGGGCGGGCGATTCCGCGTTCATCCCGGCCGCCATGGTGCACGCGTCGTTCAACGTCTCCGATGCGCCGGCAAAGGTACTGGCCATCCTTGGCCCCTGTATCGGTGCCGAGGGCTACGAACTGGTGGAAGTACACGAGCAGTCCCCCTGGAGCGAGTTGCGCACCTGACCTCCGGATTGCGCCGGCGTGCGCTCGGCCGCCGGTGAGGCGCTGCGCACCGCCGGGCTCCGTGGCGGGCGTACCGGCGCCGCGCGTCGTCCGGGAGGCGCACACGGCGCGCGCCGGAGCATCGCGCCGCCACTCTAACACGTGACGCGGTGCGACGGGATTCTGCGCCCGCGCAGCCGTTGAACACCGGAGAGACGCCGCCGCGCACCCGCACCATTCCGCCTCGGAAAGCCCCACTCCCCTCGGGAGTATCCATATAGTATACAAATCTCCAGCGTTTCATATCGTTATGATGCGAAGAGTTGCTCCGTCTTCGGCTTGACACCGTCCGCAACAGGCGTGCAGATTAGCCGCCCGAGTTGAGGGAAGTTTACACGGAATCAGCGGATCACCGGACCGTGTATCCGCCGATTGTTCGTTGCCACGTGTACATGAAGACATACGGAAGCAGGGAAGCATTCGCAGGCCGTAGCGCGTCGTTCGCAAGACGAGTCCTCTGGCGGGCCCCGAGCCGGGTGCCGTTACCGGGCGCGGGAGCAGACGTGGACACCGTGTTCCGCCATGACAACCGTGGCCGGCGCCGGCGGGCCACCGGTCGTTGCGGTGCCCGGCGGTGGGGTTCCCTCCTGGCAGTGGCGGCCTTGACGGCGTGGCCGGCCGCGGCGGAAACCGCGTCGAGCACTGCGCCCGAACTTGCGTTGACGCTCGCCGAGTGCGTCATGCTGGCCCTCCGCAACAATCGCGACCTCGCCGCCGCCCGCCTGGACCGGCTCGCCGGGCGGCTGTCCCTGGAGGACGCCGAGGACGAGTTTCGCCTCGCTGCCGCGTTCGCCGTTTCCGCGGACCGCAACTTGACCACCTCCACGCTCGACGTGTCTCCGAGCGTGACGCTGCGGGTCCCCACCGGCGGGACGTTCCGACTCCGCGCGAACAGTACGGTTACGGATCGGGACACCGCGTCACAGTTCGTCGAGCTGGACTTCGTGCAGCCGTTTCTGAAAGGGGCGGGAGTCGCGGTCGGCAACGCCGGCGTGGTAAGAGCCCGGCGCACGGAAGATGCCGGCGTCCTCGTCTTCAGGTCGACGGTCATGAGGCTCGTCACCGCCACCATCTACGCATACCGGAAGGTGAGCAGGTCGCGGCGCGAGGTGGAGATCGCGGAACACTCCCTCCAGCGGGCGCGTGACCTGCTGGCGGTGAATCGGATCCTGATCGCGAGCGGCAGAATGGCCGAGCAGGACATCGTCCAGACCGAAGCAACCATCGCGGAGCGCGAGTTGAGCCTGACCGAGGCGCACGGCGCGCTGGATGACGCCCGTCTTGCCCTGATTGCCATTCTGGATGTCGACAGCCGCAGCCGGATCCGTCCCACGGAAAAGCTGCGGGTCGAGCGAAAGGAGCACGACGCCGATCGAGCCGTGCAACTGGCCCTGCAAAACCGCCCCGACTATCTCCAGGCCGCGCTGGCCATCGAAAACGCGAACACCGGTCTGCTGGTCGCCGACAACGCGCGCAAGTGGGAGCTGGACCTTACCGCCTCCGCGCGCTTCGGGCACGACGGCCGCTCGCTGGCAGAAGCGTACGGCCGGTTCGACGGCGACTACCGGACCGGGCTCCGTCTGCGTATCCCGCTGGGCGCGGACAGTGACGCCCAGCGGCGGAACTGGCGGAAGGCCGAAATCGCCTTGCAGAAGTCCCGGTTGCAGTTCCGGGAACTGCGCCAGGGCATCGAACTGGAGGTGCGCACCGCCGTGCGCGAGGCAGAGGTGCAGTTCCGGCGTATCGAGTTGGCCCGGCAGTCGAGGAGGCTTGCCGAACGAGCGTTGGAGATCGAACGGTTGAAGTTGGATTCCGGCCTGTCGAGCAACTTTCGGGTGGTTGCGGTCGAGGACGACCTGGTGCGAAACCAGACTAGAGAACTCGACGCGATCCTTGCGTATCTGAACGCCTTGACAGCGCTCGACCTCACGCTCGGGACCACGCTGGACACATGGCGGATCGACATCGACCTGGCAGCCCGCGGCGAGGTGGAAGCGTGACCGACGTCGCGTCGAATCTTCCGATACGGAGCGACGCGGAGGTCGAACGCGACTTCCTGCTGCACCGCAACGTGCTGGAGAGCATGACCGAGGGCGTCATGACCGTCACCGCCGACGGCCGCGTCGGGATCCTGAATCCGGCCGCCCTGCGGTTGCTTGGGTTGGCCGGGGAGAAGGTCCGGGGCAAGCCGTTCGGCGAGGTCTTCCTGGAGCGCGACGGTCTGGAGGAATTCAACGACACCGTGCTGGCGGCGGTCTACGACCACGCGGTCGGTTCGCGGTCGACGGTCAGCCTGCGCCTCGGGGAAGACGCGGAGCGGTCCGTCGACGTGACGACATCGTACCTCGTCAGCCGCAAGGACCGGGCGATGGAGAGAATCGGCATCGTCGCAGTCCTGGACGATGTCACCGAAGTGCAGGCGCTGCGTCAGGCCGAGCAGGAGCTGCTGGAGTCGACCAGGACGCAGAACGTCGCACTCCGAGACGCGTTTCGTGAGATCGAGGAAAAGAACACGGCGCTGGATTCGGCCCTGAAAAAGGTGCAGGCGGTACGGGTGCTCGCCGTACTGCTGGTCGTCGTGCTCTTCTCGGGCGCAGCGTGGTACGTCTGGAACGAGATGGGAACGGCGCTCCCGGCGGCAGCTTCGCGCGCGTCCGCGGCGCCCGCGGAGGCGACGACCGTGACCGTCGCGCCGCGCCGGCTGATCAGAACCCTCTCGTTCGTCGGAACACTCGCGCCGCGCGAGGAACGGCAGGTAAGCAGTCCGTCCGCCGGCAAGGTGGCGGGTGTGTTCTTCGAGTACGGCGACCTGGTGGTGGCGGGCCAGCCGCTGGTCCAGTTGGACGTCGCCGATTTCAATCGCCGATACCTCGAGGCCTCGGCACGATACCTGGAGGCCCGGGACAGGCTCCGGGAGATCGAGAATTGGGAGAACGGCCCGGAAGTCACACGAGCCCGGCAAGCCGTGGCGCTGGCCGGTATGGAGCTGGAGACGCTCGCGGGCGCTCGCACCGCCTCCGCGGTGCTGCTGGAGCAGGGGATAATCCCGGCATCCGAGTTCGCGGCCGCGGAGCGGCAATACGAGGGCCAGCGCCTGAGACACGAGGCGGCACTGCGCGACCTGGAGGAGACGCGCGCCAAGGGCGGCGCGGACGTGGTGCAGATCGCCCGGCTCAGGCTGGAGACCGCTGCCACCGGCATGCGGGAGATGGAGAGAGCGCTGCAAAGCGCGACGATCGTGGCGCCGGTGTCCGGCGTGGTCCTGCAATCCGGCGGCGACGGCCGACAGCGGTCAGGGGAGGACGGCGATGGGCGCCCGCTGGCCGCGGGCCAGTTGGTGAGCGAAGGCGGCTACCTGCTGAGCATCGGTGACCTGCGCGGCCTGTCCGTCAGCGGCGGTGTCGACGAAGTGGATGTGGTGAAAGTACAGCCGGGGCAGTCGGTCAGGATCAGCGGCGATGCTTTCCCCGACCTGGTATTCGAAGGCAGGATCGTGCGAATCTCCCCGCAGTCCCGAAGTGCGGGACCGAGCGCCGTGCCGACGTTCGACGTGACCGCGGTCATCGAACGCGTCAGTGAAGCGCATCTCGCACGTGTGCGGCTGGGAATGTCAGCCAGTGTCACCGTCGTTGTCCGGGACGAGCCCGCCGTCCTGCTTGTGCCCGTGGCTGCCGTTCAGGGCAGCGCGGGAAACTACCGCGTCCTCGTGCGGAGCCCGGCCGGCGGCGTGCCTCGGGAAGTGCCGGTGGAGGTTGGCGAGACGACGACGTACGAGGTGGAGATCGTTCGCGGTCTCAAGGCCGGCGACGAGGTGATCGTCGCCGCATCCTGAAGAACGGCATGAGACGGTGCGGCGTGGTCAGACCCGCATGGGCATCGAATCAGTGTCGATTATCCTGGAAGTTGACGGATATAGCCCGCTCCATTACGTTTGCTACATGGGCTCTTTTCTATACCGGGTGTTCGCCTTGTTCCCTTATTTCGACCGGGTGTTCGCTTTAGACCTGCTGCGGTGCAGCGCAGGCTCCCTGAGCCGTGCGGGTCGGCGCCGTTCCATGGCGCTTGTGGCCGCCGCGGCGACCGTATGGTTGCTGAGCGGCGCACCTGCCGACGCGGTGCCGGTGGCCGCATCGACCCAACCGCTCAACGTGCCGGCCGGCGTTCGGGTCAGCACCTCCCCTGACTCGACGTTCGACAACGTGGGGACGAACCCGAGATTCACCGCCGTGACGTTCTCCACCATGGATTACTACGACGCAGCGCTCACCGGCCTGAATGCGGATGGGAGCTACCTGTTCGTGAAGGCCAAGACCGCCGCCCAACTGAACGCCCTGGCTGTGCCGCCACCGAGCCCCTTTACCGTGACGGCCACGATGACGATGACCAACGACGACGGCCAGACGGCCACGGCCACGAGGTCACTCCGAACGACGTACGCCAGGGCCGCCTCGTCGCCTCCGCCGTCAAGCGACCCGCCCGCGGCGGTGCCGGTGGCCGCATCGACCCAACCACTCAACGTACCGGCCGGCGTTCGGGTCAGCACCTCCCCCGACTCGACGTTCGACAACGTGGGGACGAACCCGAGATTCACCGCCGTGACGTTCTCCACCATGGATTACTACGACGCAGCGCTTACCGGACTCAACGCGGATGGGAGCTACCTGTTTGTGAGGGCCAAGACCGCCGCGCAACTGAACGCCTTGGCTGTGCCGCCTCCGAGCCCCTTTACCGTGACGGCCACGATGACCATGACCAACGACGCCGGCCAGACGGCCACGGCCACGAGGTCACTCCAAACGACGTACGCCAGGGCCGCCTCGTCGCCTCCGCCGTCAAGCGACCCGCCCGCGGCGGTGCCGGTGGCCGCATCGACCCAACCACTCAACGTACCGGCCGGCGTTCGGGTCAGCACCTCCCCCGACTCGACGTTCGACAACGTGGGGACGAACCCGAGATTCACCGCCGTGACGTTCTCCACCATGGATTACTACGACGCAGCGCTCACCGGCCTGAATGCGGATGGGAGCTACCTGTTCGTGAAGGCCAAGACCGCCGCCCAACTGAACGCCCTGGCTGTGCCGCCACCGAGCCCCTTTACCGTGACGGCCACGATGACGATGACCAACGACGACGGCCAGACGGCCACGGCCACGAGGTCACTCCGAACGGCATACCCCAGGACCGCCGCCGCGCCGCCGGCGCCGGCGCAGTCGCAGCCGACCTTCATCGCGACATCCAACATCAGCGCAGTTCCCGGTGTGACGAGCCGCGTGCGTATCGACGAGATTTTCGCCAACCGGGGGACGAACGCGAGAGTAACCGCCGCCGTGTTCTCGACCATGGACTACTACGGCACCCAGAATACGGGCGTTGCATACCGTGGTACCTACCTCTATGTGCATGCCAAGACCGACGCGGAACTGAACGCCTTGGCCGAGCCGCCTCCCAGCCCCTTTACGGTCACGGCGACGGTGACGATGACCAACGACGACGACCAGACGGCTTCAGGCACGATCACGTTCGAAACGACGTACACCCGCCCATCCGGCGCCCCGCTGGCGGGCACCAGTCCGCCGACCGTCATGCCAGGGTTGTCTCCAGTCAACGCACCTCCCGGCGCCATTTCCGGCACCTCCGCACCATCGGTGTTCGAGAATCCGGGGACGAACGCGCGATTCACCGCGGTGGAGTTCTCTACATTGGATTACTACGTCGCTCGATTCTCCCGCATTCTCGATGGCAGGCTTCAGATGTTCGTCAAGACCTCCGCGCAACTGAACGCCTTGGCCGAGCCGCCTCCCAGCCCCTTTACGGTCACGGCGACGCTGACGATGACCAACGACGAGGGCCACACGGCCACGGGCACGGTTTCAATCCAAACGACGTACGCCCGCGACGACTGAAGATGCTGCTCCTGAAGGACATCCGCAAGACGTACGTGGTCGGCCCGGCGCCGGTGGAGGTTCTGCGCGGCGTAGACCTCGAAGTGGACAAGGGCGACCTGGTGTCGATCATGGGCGCCTCGGGGTCCGGCAAGTCGACCCTGATGAACATCATCGGCCTGCTCGATTCCCCTACCAGCGGATCGTACGCCCTGGACGGCCGCGAGGTCTCAGCCATGACGGATAACCGGAGATCCGCCATTCGCAATTCCAGCATCGGTTTCGTGTTCCAATCCTTCCACCTGCTGCCGCGTCTGACAGCGCTGGAAAACGTGCGTGTTCCGCTGTCCTACCGCGGGACGGGCAGCACGGAGATGGACCGCCGCGCGCGCGGTGCACTGGAGCGGGTGGGCATGGCGGAACGGGCCGGCCACAAGCCGAACGAGTTGTCCGGCGGGCAGCAGCAGCGCGTGGCGATCGCCCGCGCCCTGGTCGGCGAACCGGCCATCGTCCTGGCCGATGAACCGACCGGTGCCCTCGACCCCGCCACCGGCAACGACATCATGGACCTGTTCGTCGAGCTGAACGGGCAAGAGCGAACGACCATAATCGTCATCACTCACGATCCGGAAGTCGCTCGCCGGTGCGCGCGGCGCACGTACATCGGCGCCGGCGTGCTGCGCGAGGAGGCTCCGTCCGCTTCATGATCCGGTCCGCCGCCCTTGGCCGCTGACCAACCGCCCGTCGTCGCACGGAGGAGGGAGGCGCGGTGGCGCTGAAGGCGAACGTCAAGGAAGCGGTCGTCAGCCTCTCCGCGGCGAAGCAGCGCAGCCTGCTGGCACTGATCGGCATCGTGATCGGCATCGGCTCGGTCATCGCCATGCTCTCGGTGGGAACCATCGCCAAGCAGCAGGCCCTGGAACAGTTCCGGGAGCTCGGCACCGACTATCTCACCATCCAGGTGCACGGCCTGGGACCGGGGGGCGCATCGGGGACGACGCTGGCGGATGCGGTCGGATTGCCGGAAGGAGCACCGTCGGTCGCGGGGGTAGCCCCCTGGAGCCAAGGCCTCGGGGTGGTCGTGTACGCGGGGAAGAAGGTCATGGACGCCCCGACCCTGGGGGTGACCGGGTCGTTCATTGAAATGAACAGGCTGCCGCTCGCTGACGGGCGGGCCATTTCGGACCTGGACGTGCGCCGCGAATATTGCGTTGTCGGCTCGCGAGTGGCTTCGGCGCTGCGCCGCGCCGGCGCGGAACCGCTGGTCGGCGAACCGATCAGGCTGAACGATCGCATCTACACCATCGTGGGCGTGCTGCGTGCCACTCCGAGGTGGGGCATGCAGCCCTTCGACGCCGACCGGGCGATCATGATTCCGTTTTCCTCCGCCGAGCGCATGTTCCCGCAGCAGGGATTGAACCAGGTCGGCGCCCGCATGACGCCGGACGCGCACTACACCGTGGCGACCGCGGAGGTGCGGGAGTACTTCCGGCGCAGGGCGCCGCGCCTGTCGGTCATCGTGCAGAGCGCACAGAGGCTGATCGAACAGATGCAGCGCCAGGCGCAGACGTTCGCCCTGCTGCTGGCCGCGATCGGCAGCATATCGCTGATCGTCGGAGGAGTCGGCGTCATGAACGTGATGCTGGTCTCGGTGACCGAGCGGCGCACGGAAATCGGGATCAGGCGGGCCCTCGGCGCTCGCCGTTTCGACATCCAGAGCCAGTTCCTGACCGAGTCCATCGTCCTGTCGTTGGTCGGCGGGGTGTTCGGCATCGTGGTCGGCGTGGGCAGCACCTGGATCTTCTGCCGGTTCTCCGGGTGGGAATTCATGGTCGATCCGACCGCCGCCACGTTGGGATTCGTCGTTGCCTGTGGTGTCGGCGTGTTCTTCGGGCTGCAGCCGGCGCACCAGGCGGCGCGGCTCGATCCGATCACCGCGCTGCGCTCGGGGTAGGCTCCGAAGCAAGCCGCCGGCGCGCGGTCCATTCGGAGGAATCAGTAGCGCGCGAGTGCGAAATGCCGGCTGGGCCATGGCGTCGGCGCGAGTCTGCGACGGATCGACAGTCGCCGGCGACCCCTCGGGGCCGGGCGGCATCGGCCGCTCACCTATGGAACCGCAGCGACCACGAGCAGTTGTCCGTCGTGTTGAGCTCGCCTGCAAGCACGTCCACGCATGCGCCAAAGTAGTGCGTCCCGGGCGTATCCGGGATCGTTATAGTCGTAAAGCCAGTGAAGAAATCAAACCTGGACGAGGGCCAGGTCCAACTCTCCTTGACGGCGCCGATCAGCGTGTCGGAAGTCGTGATCGTCGCATCCGTCGAACGGTAGAAACGCAGCCGTCGCTCGTCCTCGTCGATGCGGCTCCCGACGTTCTCCACCTCCACGACCATCACCACGTACTTGCCTTGCGAGACCCAACGCTTGAGAGACGCGATCACCAGGTTCGGTTTGCTGTGCGAGACCTCGACCTTCACCGGCGACGAGCAGTTGTTGGACGTATCGGACTCCTCGGCCACCGCGTCCGCGCACACGCGATAATAGTAGGTACCTTTGCTTGACGGCGTTTCCAGGTGCTTGCCTGTGCTCGAGACGCCGATGCCGTCAGGCATGTCGATCGTTCGGACGCCCACCTCCGTGCCGGGCGACGTGAACTCCGCACTATCCGAACGGTAAGAACGCAGCGGCACCAACCCCGCTCCCCGCCCGGAGTTTTTCACTATGACAGGCAGGTCGAACCGCCCTCCGATGGCCGGACTGGCGGGATACGGTCCCTTGGAGTGGATGGAAACCGTCACGTCCGGTGGCGGCCGTGGCGGCACCGTGATCTGGCGCGTGATCCGGCAGTTGTTCGTCGTGTCGGTCTCGCCGGCGACCACGTCCACACAAATGCTGTAGTAGTACGTCCCCGGATTGTAGGGAGTCTCCGTGTTCGTCCCGACGTACTCGCGCTGCGAGGGCTCGATCGCCTTCAAATCCAGCTTGCCTACCTGCCAGCCGGACCTCGTGATCGTCGAGTCCGTAGACCGATAGAAGCGCACCGTCGTCGACGGCGAACGCCTGTCTCCGGAATTGCGCACATACCCCACCATCAGACTGGATCCCCCGAGATGGGACTCATCCTCTTCCACCTCAAGATCCGGTCCCGGAGACCTCCTCGTCGCGATCTGCGGCGGGGCCGGGGGTGGGGGCCGGGGCACCGTGACCCGCACGGACGCCGAACAGTTGTTCGCCGTGTCGGATTGATCGTCCGCCGCACTCACGCAAGCTCCATAGTAGTAGGTCCCGGGGAGCGACGGCGCGGTCAGGTCCACCGATGCGACGTGGCTGGCGGAGGCCGCGAGGGTTGCGATGGTGTCGGTGCCCACTTCGGGGTCGGACGGCGTGATCGCCTGGTCCGTCGACTGATGGAAGCGCACCGCCGTGTCCGCCGCCGGCGCGCTGCCGGCGTTGCGCACCCTCACCGACAGCGTAAACTCGCCGCCGGTGGCCGGGGCGGCGTCGCTCACCTCGGGAGGTTCCAGCACCAGGTCCGGGAGCGGCGCTGCCGGCGCATCCGGCTCCTGCACGATGACCGGGACCGCTTCAGAACAGTTGTTCGCGGTGTCGGATTCGCCGTCCTGGGCATCGACGCAGGCGCCGTAGTAGTACGTGCCGGAACTCGACGGCGCGGTCAGCTCTACCGTCACGTCGACGCTCTCCGAGGCCGGTAGTTCCGTAACCGCGGCGGCGCCCACCCCCTTGTCGGAGGTCGTGACCGTCGCATCCTTGGAACGGTAGACCCGCAACGTGGTCGCCGCCGCGTTCCCGCGGCCGGCGTTGTGTACCGTGGCCGTGAACGTGAAGCTCGCCCCGGCCGCCGGGCGGTCGTTGCTCACCGCCGGAGATGCCACTGTCAGGTCCGGATGACTGGCCCCCGGACCGCGGCCGCAACTCGCCAGCGCCATGCATGCCATCGCGACAAGCACGCGGCGCGCTTCCGGCTGCCAGCGCCGGCAACGAGCGACCTGGTGGAGACCCGCCGGCATGCCCGGTCTCCTCCCATGGCGCTTGACCAGGGGTGTCGGACGAAAACGTAGTCGGTTCATAGCTCCAGGTATTTTTCAACATCCTATTCATGTTGTTAAGCAAGCGTTGGTATCCATTGGTGCTCATGACTTCTCGCCTGGAACACCGTAGTGGAACGGGCCTGGGCGCTGCATCGACAGTTTGCTCGGACCTTGATTCGCGTTGACCTGGAAATCAGGAGTTCGTTATTTCGGCCGCTGCGCGGCCCGACGCCTGCTGGATTCGTTACCCGGCCCGGTTGGCGTCCGAGACCACGACTGTCACCGGCGACGAGCAGTTGTTGGTCGTATCGGTCTCCCCGGCCACCGCGTCCGCGCACACGCGGTAGTAGTACGTGCCCTTGTTCGATGGCGCATCCAGGTGCATCGATGTGCTCAAGACGCTGAACGGAGCCATGTCAGGTACCTCTTTGAAGCCGACTTGCGTGCCGGGCGAGGTGAATTGGGCATCACCCGAACGAAAATAACGGAGCGAAACCGCTCCGTGCTCCCCCCCGATCTTGTGCACCGCCACCCGCAGAGAGAACCGCCCGCCGGCGGCCGGACTGGCGGGATTTGCGGGCGAGGGTGCGATAACCATCAGATCGGGTGGCCCCAGCCGCACCGTGGCCTGCAGCGTCGCCCGGCAGTTGTTCGTCGTGTCGGACTCCCCCGCCACCGCGTCCACGCAGGCACCGTAGTAGTACGTTCCGGGCGTTTTGGGCGCCAACGTGGACCCCGCCACGTGCACGCGGCGCGAGGGCGCCAGCTCCGGCACGCTTGCGGCGACCATGAATTTGTCGGACCGCGTGATCGTCGAATCGGTCGAACGGTAGAAGACCGCCCGCGTCGCGGCCGCCGTGGCCTCCCCGGCATTGTACACCTCTGCCGAGACCCGCAGATACTTCCCCGCTACCGCGTTGAGTGTGCGCACCTCATGGGCCACCACCAGATCCGGCCTCGTGGTCTGCGGCTCCCGCACCGTGACACGTACCGGCGCCGAACAGTTGTTCGCCGTGTCGGATTGACCGTCCGCCGCATTCACACAAGCTCCGTAGTAGTAGGTCCCGGCAGGCGACGGCGCGGTCAGATCGACCGATGCCACGCGGGTCCCCGCGGCCGCGAGATCCTCGATGGTGTCGGTGCCTGCTACCGGGTCGGAAGGCGTGATCGCCTGATCCGCCGAACGATGGAAGCGTACCGCCACCGCCACCACCGTCGTGCCGCCGGCGTTGCGCACCCTCACCGAGAGCGTAAACCGGTCCCCCGTGGCCGGACTGGCGTCGCTCACCTCGGGAGGCTCCAGCACCAGGTCCGGGAACGGGGCTGCCGGCACCACGACCGGGACCGCTTCCGAACAGTTGTTCGCGGTGTCGGATTCGCCGTCCTGGGCATCGACGCAGGCGCCGTAGTAGTACGTGCCCGAACTCGGCGGAGCGGTCAGATCCACTGGCACGATGACACGCTCCGAGGCGGGCAGTTCCGTCACCGCGGCGGTGCCCACCTCCTTGTCGGAGCGCGTGACCGTCGCATCCCTGGAACGGTAGACGCGCAACGTGGTCGCCGCCGCGGTCCCGCGGCCGCCGTTGTGCACCGTGGCCGAGAACGTGAAGCGGGCCGCGGCGGCCGGGCGGTCGTCGCTCACCTCCGGAGATGCCACTGTCAGATCCGGATGACTACTCCCCGGACCGCCGCCGCAGCCGGCCAGCGCGATGCATGCCATTGCGACAAGCGCCCGGAGCGCGACCGGCTGCCAGCCCCGGCAACGAGTGATTACGTCGAGCTTCGCCGCCATGTCCTCGCTCCTCCCACTTCGGTTGACACGAATGCCGGTTGAAGTAGTTGCGAATCCACAATCATGACCGACTATTCGACATGTTCCGCCTAGTGTGAAGCGGAGTATCGTGCCCCAGGCAACTGACGAGCCAGCGGGGCGGACCTGGCCCTGCGCCGGCTTTGGGCCGGTGAGGTCATCACCTGATCGTCCGACCCGATCGGGTGCCGACGCAGACCATCACTTCGGCAGGTTCGGCGGCTGACCGGCTGGCCAGGCAGACCGGCACTCGACAATGCTCCGTGGCGTCAGTATATATTACCGAGCACTCACGCCATCCTCATCGTCGATCAAACGGAGGTTCGATGGGCAACGTCCACACCGCGGGCGCCTTGCGCATGGAGGCGGCCGGCACACCGGCCGTGGTCAAGCGCAGGACGCCATGGATGAAGATACGCCGTCACTGGCAGTACTACCTGATGGTGGCGCTGCCGCTCGCCTACGTCATCATCTTCAAGTACATCCCGATGGTGGGCGCGCAGATCGCGTTCCGCGACTACTCGCCCGTGCAGGGCATCTGGGGCAGCGAGTGGGTGGGACTGGAACACTTCCTGCTGTTCTTCAAGTCGCCCAACTTCATCCCGCTGATCCGCAACGTGGTGGCGATCAACGTGCTGGTGATGACGCTCGGCTTCGTGTCGCCGATCATCCTGGCGCTCGCGCTCAACGAGATGCGCAACATCGCATTCAAGCGCTCCGTGCAGATGGTCACCTACTTCCCGCACTTCATCTCCACGGTGGTGATGGCGTCGATGATCATCCTGTTCCTCAACCCGCGGGTCGGATTCACCGGCAACCTGGCACGCCTCCTGGGGTGGGAGCCGGTCGATTTCATGGGCATTTCGGCCGCGTTCCCGTGGATCTACGTGTTCTCGGAGATCTGGCAGCGGTCCGGGTTCGGCGCCATCATCTACATGGCCGCGCTCGCCGGCATCAACCCGGAGCTGTATGAGGCGGCGCGCATCGACGGCGCCTCGCGCCTGCAGAAGATCCGCCACATCGACCTGACCGGCATTCTGCCGACCATCATCATCCTGCTGATCCTGCAATCCGGGGAGGTGATGAACCTCGGGTTCGAGAAGGTGTTCCTGCTGCAGAACCCGCTCAACCTGCCCAATTCCGAGGTGATCGCCACCTACGTGTACAAGATCGGCCTGATCAACGCCAGCTTCAGCTTCGGCGCCGCGGTCGGCCTGTTCAACTCGGTGATCAACTTCACCCTCATCATCGTCATCAACGCCATTGCCCGGCGCGTCTCGGAGCACAGCCTGTGGTGACCGAGTCCGCCGCGCCGCCGCTGCGCAGCACCCGCATCCGGGAGTCGTTCGGCGACCGGGTGTTCCTGGTGTTCGTTACCGTGTTCCTCACCATCATCCTGATCATGGTGCTGTATCCGCTCATCTACGTGATCAGTTCCTCGTTCAGTTCCGGGCACGCGGTGACCACCGGCAAGGTGTGGCTGCTGCCGGTCGAGCCCACCCTGCACGGATACCAGACCGCGTTCGCATACCCGCAGATCCTGCGCGGCTTCCAGAACAGCGTCATTTACACTGCCTTCGGCACGCTGATCAACGTGGTCATGACCATCCTGATCGCCTACCCGCTGTCGCGGCGCGACTTCTACGGCCGCAAGGTGATCATGATGGGCTTGGTGTTCACGCTCATGTTCTACGGCGGCCTGATTCCGACCTACCTGACGGTCCGCGCCGTGGGCATTCTCAACACGCGCCTGGCGATGGTGCTGCCGCAGGCGCTGGCGGTGTGGCAGGTGATCATCGCACGCACCTTCTTCCAGTCCACCATCGCCGATGAACTGGTGGAGGCGGCGGACATCGACGGCTGCAGCGACCTGGGCTTCGTGTGGTCGGTGGTGCTGCCGCTGTCGAAGCCGATCATCGCAGTGCTGGTCCTGTTGTATGCGGTGGGGCACTGGAACGCCTACTTCGACGCACTCGTGTACCTGCACCAGACCGACCTGTTTCCGCTGCAGATCATCCTGCGCAACGTGTTGATACTCAATGACGCCACCCGCGCCACCATGCGCGCCAGTGAGGAGATCGCCCGTGAGGGCCTGATCGACATCCTCAAGTACGCCGTCATCGTGATCGCGAGCGTTCCGGTGATGATTCTGTATCCCTTCGCCCAGAAGCACTTTGTCAAGGGTGTGATGATCGGGTCCCTGAAGGGTTGAGCCATGGATTCCACTACGGTGCGTTGCACCGGGAAATCAAATTGCAAGGAGGATCTTTCCGAGTGAGAAAGACTCTATTGACGCTGGCCGCACTGCTGTTGGCCGGCACGTTGGCCTTCGCCGCGGGCGAGGGCGAGGCCGCGGCCTCGGGAGACGTGGTGAGCCTCACCATGTTCGGCAGAATTTCCCCGAGAGTCGAAACCGTGGATTCGCCGGATAACGAGTACACCGTCTGGATGGAAGAGAAGTTCGGCGTGAAGATCGAATGGGTGGTGGTGCCGAGCCAGGAGGCGAGAGAAAAACAGAGCTTGCTGTTGGCATCTGGTGACTATCCGGAGATCTTCTGGTCGGGCCAATTCACCAACGCCGATCAGATGCGCTACGGCGGCCAGGGCGTCCTGCAGCCGCTGAACGACCTGATCGACCACGCTCCGGACATTCTGGCGGCGTTCGAGTTCAAGCCCTACTTCCGGCCCGAGATCACCACCCCGGACGGCAACATCTACACGCTGCCCCACTTCGAGGAGTGCTACCACTGCTCCGTGCGGCAGAAGCTGTGGATGAACAGCACCTGGCTGGACAACCTGGGCCTGCAGGTGCCGGACACTACCGACGACCTGGAGGCGGTGCTGCTGGCATTCAAGGAGCAGGACCCGAACGGCAACGGCGAGGCGGACGAGATTCCGTTGACGGGCGCCACCGGCACCTGGTCCGCGGACGTGTACGATTACCCAATGAACCCGTTCATCTATAACGACGGCGCCAGCTACCTGTACATGAACCACAACAAGGTAGTGGACTTCAACGCCAACAAGCCGGAGTGGCGTGAGGGGCTGCGCTACATGCACCGCCTGTACGAGCAGGGGCTGATCGACCCGCAGGCGTTCACCCAGAACCTCGACGCCGGACGCGCAGTGATGAACGCTGAAACGACCGTGATCGGCTCCTACACCGCCGGTCACAACCGCATGTTTCCGCGTGACACCGACGACAGCCTGTGGCCCCAGTACCGGGCGGTACCGCCGCTGATGGGTCCCACGGGTCTGCGCCAGACCGCTTACTGGCCGTCCGGGGTCAGCATCGGGAAGTTCGCCATCACCGACAAGGCGAGCGACGCCCAGGCGCGCAAGGCAATGGAGATGGCCAACTTCGCCTACACCGAGGAAGGCACGATCATGGAGATCTTCGGCCTCCCGACGAACTCCGAGGGCAAGGTAAACTGGCGCTGGGCCCAGGAGGGCGAACTGGGCCTGAATGGCCAGCCGGGCATCTACTGGGGCGCACCGCATGCCGCGGACGCTCCTCCGAGCAGGGACACCTGGCGAATGGAGCTGATCTTCTGGCACTTCGACCTGTTCAACGGTTGGGTGGCCGATCAGGACATCACCTCGATCGCCGGTTACGAGCGGTTCCTGGTCGTGGAGAGCGACAAGTACATCCCGCACGTGCCGCCGCCGGACATGCGCATTCCGATCGGCCGCGGCACTTCCGGCGGTCTCTACTTCCCCGAAGACGTGGCGCAGCGGGTCGCCCAGATCCAGGCCGAGACACAGACCTACGTGCGCCAGCACATGGCTGCCTTCATCACCGGCCAGAAGGACCTGGACAGTGACTGGGACGCCTACGTTGCCGGCCTCGATGCCCTCGGCATCCAGGAGTACGTGGACACCTTCCAGGAGGCAATGGACGCCGCAGCCGCGCTGCAGTAGCTGTCCGTCCAACACCTTTCGTTTGTTGCGCTGGGCCGTTCCGCAAGGGGACGGCCCAGCTTCATTGCAGGTTCATCGCAGGATCCGCGAACGATCATGGCTACGATGCGCACTCGGCTTCGCGAGTGAGTTCGGCGATGGTGTAGCGCCCGGGCGGGGTGCGGTCTCGTGCCATCAGTTCGGCGCGGCGCCACAGCACCTCGTTGTAGGGTGCCGGAATACCGAGCAGGCGTCCGATCTGCACGACCTCGCCGTTGAGAAACTCGCTCTCGATGGTGCCGGCGCCGCGTACCAGGCTCTGCCACGATGATCCGCCGCGGCTTGGTGCGCCATGTCCCTTCGGCCAGCGGTTGCTGCCGTGGTAGCACCGCTCGCGGCGGGCGGCGAACTCCTCGCTCTCCTCGTATTCGATGCCGGCGGCGCGCCACACGCGGCGGGCCTCGTCGCGAACCTGCGCCATGTACCCCTCGGTGCCGCGGTGGCTGCCGGTGATGGCGTTTACCGCGTTGGCTAGGTTGCCGAGGCACTTGGCGCCCTTGGCGCGCATCACCGCCGCGTTGACGGCCGCCGCGAAACCGGCGGCTTCCAGGTCCCCCGCCACGGTGGTGCAAAGCCGGTCCGTGCCGGCGGGGTAGCGGCCCACCTCCACGTAGCCGTAATGACCGGTGCGGGCGTTGATCACCTCGCCCGGCTCAAGGTAGACCCCCGGCACGAACACCACGGCCGCGTAGACGTTTCGAAACACCCGCTGCGCGTGAGTCTCGTTCCAGATCGCGTTCTGGCAGCACACCACCGGCAACTCGGCCGGCGCCCCCGCGGCCCGCAACGCGCCGAGCGCCGCCACCGTGTGCTGCGCCTTGCAGGTGAGCAGCACCACGTCCTCTGCGTCGAACGGCCCCGCATCGGCAACCGCATCCACCGCGGGCACGTTCAGCCGGTAGTCGCCGTCGCCGGTCAGCAGCCGCAGCCCGCCGGCCCGCACTGCCGCCACGTGCGCCGGACGCGCAACCAGCACCACCTCCCGTCCAGCCCTGTGCAGGTGTCCCCCGAATGTCCCTCCGATCGCCCCCGCCCCCAGGATCACGTACCGCATCCGGATTTGTCCTCCCAACTGCCGCGGCGCTTCATGGACGTGACCGTAGCGCGTTCCGGGTTATGGCCGCCAGGGTTGACCGGATCGCCCGTCGGAGCCATCCCGGAAGGCCCGTGCGGCGTAGACGTGGCCCGCCATTTGGATCAGGATAGGCGCACCGTGCCGCAGCTTGAGCTGTTTTCGACGTCGCCGGTATCCCGCAAGGATGCCGGCGCCTACTACACACCGGATCACGTGGTGTGGAGCCTGGTTCGGTGGGCGGTCCGTTCGGAGGCTGACCTGATGCTCGACCCGGCATGTGGTGATGGCCGTTTCATATCGTCCCACGCGCATAGCATCGGTGTTGAACGAGACCGCCAAGCGGCCGCCGTAGCGAAACAAAGGTCGCCGCTCAGCCGTGTGCACAGCGGCGACTTCTTCGATTGGGCCGCGATTACTTCGGAGCGCTTCGACTGCGCCGCCGGTAATCCCCCGTTCATTCGATATCAGACATTCAGTGGCGAGGTGCGCGAGCGAGCGTTCCGGCTTAGCGCCAAGCTTGGCGCTGATTTCACCGGATTGACCGCTTCCTGGGCACCATTCCTGGTGGTAACCGCCAGCCTGTTGCGGCTAGGCGGACGCATGGCTTTTGTCGTGCCTGCGGCAATCGGCCATGCTCCCTATGCTGCGCCACTTCTCGAGTACCTTATCGGAAACTTCGCTACTGTGCAGATCGTTGCCGTACGCGAGAAATTCTTTCCGGAACTGTCGGAGGATTGTTGGCTGCTCTACGCCGACGGGCACGGAGGCGCGACCGAGGAGATCCGCTTCTCCGTAGTTGATTGGTTCGCACTGTCCGCGGAACCGCCACGGCAAGCGGCGTCTGTTCCGGTGGCAGAGTGGCGACGGACATGGAATCGCCGTCTACGTCCGTACCTGCTGAATGACAGTATCCGTCGCATCTATCAATCGATCGCGATACGGCAGGATTCCAGAGCATTTGGTGATCTGGCTACGATAGGAATCGGCTATGTGAGCGGTGCGAACCGTTTTTTTCACCTGCGCCCGTCCGAGGCAGATTTTTGGCGCATTCCGGAAGACTACCTGCAACCGACCGTACGCAATGGCAAAGTGTTGCCGGACCGCGAGTTGACGGTGGATACGATTAGAGCGTGGTTACGCCGCGATCAGCCAATGATGCTCCTTCGCGTGCCCAAGACCGCGCAATTGCCTCGGAGTGTTGCGAATTATCTTGCGACTGAGCAGGGTCGGCGGGCTCGTCAAGCTTACAAGTGCCGAATGCGGCATCCCTGGTACTCGGTCCCGGATGTGAAAGTCCCTGATTTCTTCCTTACGTACATGTCGGGCCGAGCGCCAAGCCTGGTCCGGAACTCCGCGTCGGCAACCTGCACCAATGCGCTGCATGCCGTTCGTGTACACCGCGAGGGCGACGTGGATCTAATCCTGCGTCGATGGTCATCTCCCTTTGTCCGACTGAGTTGTGAGCTGGAAGGCCACCCGCTCGGCGGCGGTATGCTGAAGCTCGAACCACGAGAGGCTGCCCGGATCGTGCTTCCATGTACCGAGAAGATCTCGACTGATGCACTCATCGAGATCGACGAGGGGGCATCCGTAATGCGTGCTTGGCGGCACTATCCAATGGAGCGTTGGAATTGAGCAATCAACGCACTTGTCAGTGGGTAAGCCGGGACGATGCTCTCCACCACTTCGCGAGTTACGATGGACGAACCCAGAGCCAGCAGCACATCAAGCCGCTCCACTGGTATGTGGCCTGTCGCCTCGTTATGGAAGGAGGATTCCATTCTGACGAGATTAAACCACGGCCGCCATTCAGTGTAGTCAAGCGAGGTCGCCGAAATCTGATCGAGTTCGACGAGACATGCGCAACCGGCGCCGAAGCCACGATTCTCGGGGGCTTGAAGACAAAGAGCGTTGACATCGTTGTCAACAAAGACGGACTCGGTCCCGTCGTCGCCGTATCCTGCAAAGGGATGACAGGTGCATTCCGCAATCTCACCAACCGTATGGAGGAGACGGTCGGCGAGTGCACCAACTTACATATCACCTATCCAGCCCTTGTATTTGGCTATCTTTTTGTGTTGCGAGCGAATAGAGCGATCGTGGAGGATGACAAGGAGAGCACTGGCGGCTCGCGGCGAAGGAGCCGTCTGACGCCGAACGACGTTGCGATTGACCCGTCGGGACAGCCGGTAGAGTCAATAGCTCGATTCCACGCTGCCTTGTGCGCGCTGACGGAGAGACAGGGAATTCGTGATGACGTTAGCCGATATGAAGCGGTTTCGATGGGCTTGGTCGGTGTAGAATCCGACCATGTGGGACAACTGCTACCGGTGTATCCTCCGCCTGACAGTCCGTTGGTATTCGACCGGTTCTTCGATGATCTATACTCGCGCTATGATGAGCGATACGTGTATAGCGCTCCTGATCTCAGTTCCAGGACGCGGCGAATCGAGTGGTCGTCTGACTCGCCGGCTCTCGTTCCATCTGTGGCGCCCTCAATGGACTATGAGATCCGAGTAGCGAACACGATGTCCGGGTGATAGGTTGACTCGCGCGAAAGAGCATCCTGGTAGCCGTGAGGGCGCTGATCGGAGGCTAATCTCTAGGTGTCGGCCGCTGCCGCCGGTCACCTCACACACCCGCCTCGACACGGTAGAGATCCATTATTTCATTAATATATATCAACATACAGGGATACTGGACATAGTGTCAGATTTTTGGTTATCTACTCGTACCATCGTCCTTGATCCGCTGTTGCGGTTTCTGGATTGGCACATGAATCTATTTACTGAGCACCACATGGACGCGGCAGCGCCCTGCAACCAGCTTCGGGCGCGCTGCCCGCCCCGGCGATGAGCGAGGATCCGGCATGAGCGATTGGGAACCTGACCTGACGCGGGCGCGCGACCTGGCCATGGAACTGATGGCCATTCCCGGCAAGAGCGGCGAAGAGGCGGAGGTCTCGCGCTACGTCGCCGGCAAGCTGCGCGCGGCCGGCGTACCGGCCGAGATAATCGTCAGCGACCGCGTGCAGCGCCGCACTCCGCTCAAGGGCGATACCGGCAACCTGATTCTCAAGCTGCAGGGCACGCGGCGCGGTGCAAGGCGCCTGCTGGCCGGCCACCTCGATACCGTGCCCATCTGCGTCGGCAGCAAGCCGCTGTTGCGCGGCCGCGAGGTGCGCTCGGCGAGCCGCGGCACGGGCCTCGGCGCCGACAACCGCGCGGCGTGCGCGGTGTTGCTGGCGGTCGCCCTGGAAGTCGTGGAACGCGGACTGCCGCATCCACCCGTCACGTTCTGCTGGTTCGTCCAGGAGGAGGTGGGGCTGCAGGGTTCGCAGCGAGTGTCCAAGGCGTCGCTGGGCAATCCGCGGCTGGCCTTCAACTGGGACGGCGGCGGCGCCGCGCGATTGGTGGTGGGTGCCACCGGGGCGTACCGCATGCACATCGACGTGGGCGGGGTGGCGAGCCACGCCGGCGGCGCTCCGGAACGGGGCGTGAGCGCGATTGCCATAGCGGCGCGGGCGATTGCCGACCTGGACCGCGCCGGCTGGCATGGCAAGGTGGAGAAAGACGAAGGCAGTGGCACCAGCAACGTGGGCGTGATCCAGGCCGGGGATGCCACCAACGTGGTCACCGACCGCGCCGTCGTGCGCGCCGAGGCGCGCAGTCACGATCCGGCGTTCCGCAAGCGCATCGTGCGCGAGTTCGAGCAGGCGTTCCGGCGCGCCGCCAACCGGGCGATCAACGTCGACGGCATCACCGGGCGCGTCAAGGTGTCGACTACCCTGGACTACGAGTCCTTCAAGCTGCCGCTCAACGAACCGTGCGTGCTTGCGGCCGCGGCGGCGGCGCAGAGCGCTGGCGCCACGGCAGAATTCCACGTTGCCGACGGCGGACTGGACGCCAACTCGCTCACCGCGCGCGGCATTCCGACGGTCACCATGGGCGTCGGCCAGCGCAACGCCCACACCATCAACGAGACGCTCGACCTGAACGACTTCGAACTGGCCTGCCGCATGGCGTTGCGGCTCGCCACCGGTACCGAGTCGGCTTAGCGCCGGCGACGGGCGGGGCGGTCCGCCAGGTGGCCGTCAGCGGCGACCCCGGTGGGTGAGGGGACGCTCACCGCGCCCCGTTCAGGTGGAGACCTGCGGTTCCACCTTGCTCATCACCTCCACCAGGGCCGGTCTGCCGTCACGGTTGGCGGCCTGGGCGCGCCGCAACGCCGCGGCCAACTCGGCGGGATCGCTCACCCGCTCGGCATGCGCTCCGAGCGCCGCACCGACGGCGGCATAGTTGCCGCCCAGGCGGTTGCTGCCGTAGCGCTCGGACGCCTCCGGCATGTGGCTGTCGTACTTGGTCATGACCCCGTTGTTCAGCACCACGGTCAGGATCGGGATCTCCGACCTGACGGCGGTCTCCACGTCGAGCCCCGACATGCCGAACGCCGCCTCGCCCATCAGGTTGATCACCTGCTTCTCCGGCGCCGCCAGCTTCGCTCCGATAGCCAGCCCGAGTCCGTAGCCGAGCTGCGTCGACTTGCCCCAGCCGATGTAGCCACGCGGTGCTACGCTCTTCCACATCGGCACCAGTTGGTCGCGCGGATAGCCCGAATCGTGCGTGATGATGGTGTCGGCCGTGCCAAACGCCTGCTCCAGTTCGCGAATCACCCGATAAGGGCTGATCGGAACCTCGTCGGAGGAAAGGTGCGGCTCCCACTGCCGCGAGAACTCTTCCGCCACTGCCGCCACGCGGGTCGCCGCACCGTTGCCGTCGCCGCGAGCCCTCGGACCGTCCTGGCGCCGGTACTCCTCGTTCATCTGCTCGAGCACCAGCGCCGCATCGCCGACCGCTCCCAGCGCTACCGGGTAGTCCTTGCCGATGTCCTCGCCGCAGTTGGTCACCTGGGCCTTCGTCGTGCCGGCCGGCATCGGCGTGGTGAAGGTGTTGATCGTGAAACTGGTGCCGATCCCGATGATCAGGTCAGCTTCGGCGAGGAAGCGCGACACCATCAGGGTGCGCGTCAGGCCGCCGGTGCCAAGCGCAAGCGCGTGGTTCTCCGGGAACGCACTCTTGCCCGCGAGCGTGGTCATCACCGGGATCTGTGCCAGCTCGGCGAACGCCACCAACTCCTCGGTGGCCTCGCCGTACAGCACGCCCTGGCCGGCCACCACGATCGGGTTGCGGGCGGCGAGCAGGGCCGCGATCAGATCGCGCACGTCCTCGCTCGCGGCGGCGGAGCGGTGTCCTCGTACCGGCGCGTACTCCACGCTGTCGCCGGGGTAGTCCTGGCCCATGGCGTCGTGCACCATCTCCAGCAGCACCGGGCCGCGCCGGCCATTGCGGAGCTGGCCGAGCGCGCGCCGCATCATCGCCGGCACGTCCGCGGCGGTACGGATCTGTGCCGCCCACTTGGTCACCGAGCGGTAGGCGCGCACCGGATCGAACGTCGGCGCGACCCCCTGGCGGGAACCCGGTGACCCGCCCGCGAGGTGCAGCATCGGTACCGAGTCGGCGTATGCCTGCGCCACGCCCGCGAACGCGTTCTCGGCGCCGGGGCCGTACTGCATGGTGAACACGCCGAGACCGGCACCGTTGGTGATGCGCGCATATCCATCGGCGATGTTGACGCCGGTCCGCTCCTGCCGGCAGATCACCGGTCGAATGCCGATCTTCGCGCTGCTCTCGATCAGGTTCTGCAGCGGAAACGCGGACAGAAAGGTCACTCCTTCCGCCGCCAGCACCTGTGCCATTGCGTCATATCCTGTCATCTCGTCATTGACTCCGCGCGCACTCTACCAGATAGGCGCCGTCCGTGCGCGGGCAGGTTGCACCCGTTGATGCTCCGCCGCCGCGCCCGTATCGTAGGGCGCAATCATGAGTACCGCACAGAACGTCTGGCCGACGTCGAAAGTCCCGTTCCATACGTTTCCCACCACGCTTGAGGAACAGGAACGCGCCCTCGCCGAGAACCCGCTCATGCAGCGCCTGCACGCCGCCCGCGCGAGCTACGCTTCCGACCCGCACAGGCCGCAGTACCACTACGTCAACCCCGAAGCCAGCCTGAACGATCCCAACGGTCTGTGCTTCTGGCAGGGACGCTGGCACCTGTTCTACCAGGCGTACCCGCCCGAGGACACCCGCCAGCACTGGGGACACGCGGTCAGCGACGACCTGGTCCACTGGCGCGACCTGCCCTACTGCATCTATCCGAGCCCGGAGGACAAGTGTTTCTCCGGCGCCACGCTGGTGGAGGAAGACCGAGTCATCGCCATCTACCACGGCACCGAGGTCGGCAACATGGTCGCTACCTCCAGCGATCCGCTGCTGCTCAACTGGCACAAGGTGACGGGTGCGGCCGTGATTCCGATGCGCCGGCCCGACGGTTCGCCGCAGCCGTATCGGGTGTTCGACCCCTGCATCTGGAGCAAGGACGGCCGCTACTATTCCCTGTCGGCCGGCACCCGTCCGGTGGGCCCCGGCGGCAAGCCGGTCCGCGCCAACTTCCTGCTGCGCTCGGACGACCTCGCTACCTGGGAGTACCTGCACCCGTTCGTGGAGGATGACCTCTACACGCTGGTGGGGGACGACGGCGCCTGTCCCTACTTCTGGCCGATCGGCACCGGCGACGGGCAGCGCCACATCCTGCTGTTCTTCAGCCACATGAGCGGCGGACAGTACCTGCTCGGCGACTACGACACTGCGCGCGACAAGTTCGTGGTGACCCACGGCGCCAAGTTCAACCACGGACCCGCCCTCCCGGCGGGTGTGCACGCGCCGTCCGCCACTCCGGACGGGAAGGGCGGCGTGATCGTGATCTTCAACATGAACCCGGCCAAGCCGACCCGCGGCTGGAACCAGATCATGACCCTGCCGCGGCGGCTGACCGTGGACGGTGACCAGATCCACCAGGAGCCGGTGGCGGCGGTCGAATCGTTGCGGGTCGCGCACCGTCACGTGGGGCGCACCGTGCTGCCAGCCAACGAGGAGGTGGTAATCGACGCCGTGGGCGGCAACACGATGGAGCTGGCCGCCGAGATCGATCCCGGCCGCGCCCCCATGGTGGAGTTGCACGTGCTGCGTTCGCCGGGCCGCGAAGAGTACACTCGCATCGGGTTCTACCCGGAACGCGGCTTTCGCGACCGCGTCAACCTGACCCGCGCGGTCGACAGCCTGGTCACCCTCGACAACGCGTACTCGTCCACCGCGCCGGACGTGCTCTCGCGCGCGCCGGAGACCGCGCCGGTGCGCCTGGCGCCGCCGGAGAAGCTGCAACTGCGGGTCTTCGTGGACCGCAGCGTGGTCGAGGTGTTCGTCAACGGCCGCCAGTGCCTGGCCGAGCGGGTCTATCCGGAGCGTTCCGACAGCCTCGGGGTGTCGGTGCGTGCGCAGGGCGCTCCCGCGGTGCTGGAGTCGCTGGACGCATGGCAGATGGACAGCATCTACTGACGGTCGGCGCGATGACTCGGTGACCCCCAAGGCGATCGACGCGGTGCGCGAGCGATGCGCGCCCGGTCGGTCGTACCGGGCCGCGGTCCCGGCGCCGAAAAAAGCGCGCCCACGGGTGATTTTCTGCTTGACAGGGTTAATCTGCCTTTAGGTACACTTACCTTGGTTACGCTTCCAAAGGTGGATGAATCCTGCGATGCGAATAGTGTGTGGCCGCGGCCGGCGGCGCCATGACTGACCTTGTCGGCCGTGGGCACGTAGTGAATGGCGCCGTTATCGGCGCAAGAACCGCGGGTGTCGGCGAGCGGGTTCTGGCTTGGCAACAGCGGTTGCGGGCCATGTGGCTGCGCGCGCCGTGGTCGAAGGGCTGGCGGTTGCGCCGCGTCAGCGCGACGCTGGTCGAGCCGACATCCCGGCTGTGGCTGGTGGCCCCCGCCATTCTGACGGCGCTGGTCGGCATCCCGCTCGTGGTGGTGGCCGCCCACCTTGGCGCACTGTCGAGTCCGGAGGTGCACCACCTGGCACAGACGGTGTTGCTCCGTTACGTGGCCAACACGGTCGGGCTGGTTACCGTGGTGGGCTGCCTGACGGTGCTCATCGGGGTCAGCACGGCTTGGCTGACCACTGCATTCGAGTTTCCCGGCCGACGCGTCCTGAGCTGGCTCCTGGTGCTGCCGCTGGCGCTTCCCACCTACATCGCCGCAATTTCGTACGCCGGCATGTTCGATTACACGGGCCCTGCGCAACTGCTGTTCCGCCGCCTGCTGGCAATGGCTCCTGGAAGCTACCCGACCGTCGACATTCAGACCTTCGCCGGGCTGAGCTTCGTGCTCACCGTGACCGTATATCCCTATGCATACCTGACCTCGCGAGCCGTGTTCGCCCGGCAGAGCGCAGCGGTCATGGAGATCGCGCGCTGCCACGGATATGGGTGCGCGCAGGCGTTCCGCCACGCCGTGCTGCCGCTGGCGAGGCCCGGAATCGTGGCCGGCGCCGGTCTGATCGCCATGGAAACGCTCGGCGAGTACGGCGCCTCGCACTTCTTCGGCGTCGACACGCTGACCATCGGCATCTTTCGCGCCTGGTTCGCGCTGGGCAGCGTGGAGGCGGCGCTCAGCCTGGCAGGGGTCCTGCTGCTGGTGGTCGGAGCCATCATGGCGCTGGAGCGCTGGCAGCGCAGCCGCGCCCGTTACCACTCGCCAAGCGTGCTGCAGCGTCCGATTCCGCGCGTCGCGCTGCGCGGGCGTGCTGCCGCGACCACCGCGGCGTGGTGCGCCGCTCCCGTGTTGTTCGGGTTCGTGCTGCCGGTAGCCCAACTCGGCTGGTGGGCGCTGGAGGGCAGCGGACGCGCCATCCGCCTGGACCTGGTGCGCTACCTGGCGAGCAGCGTCGGCCTTGCCGGCACCGCTTCCCTGGCCATTGTCATACTGGCGACCCTGGTCGCGTATGCCGCCCGGGTTCGCAGCGGCCGCCTGGTGAGCGCTACCGCTCGCCTGGCCACATCCGGCTACGCAATACCCGCCGCGGTGCTCGCGGTGGGCATCGCCACTGCCTGCAGTTGGCTCGACCACCGCATCATCGAAGCGTCGCGCGGGTTGTTCGGCGTGTCTCCGGGTCTCATCATCACCGGCACCGCGCTGGCGTTGCTCGCCGGCTACGTGGTGCGCTTCTTCGGCGTCGGCTATCACGCGATCGACTCCGGGTTCTGCGGCGTCACCCGCCGATTCGACGAGGTGGCGCGATGTTCCGGCATGCGTCCGCGGCACGCGTTGCTGCACGTGGCTCTGCCGAGCTTGCGGCCCGCGCTGATCGGCGCCGCCGTCCTGCTGGTCGTGGACATGCTCAAGGAACTGCCGCTCACCATGATCCTGCGCCCGTTCAACCTGGAGACCCTTGCCACCCGGGTATTCCGCATGGCGGGCAACGAGATGATGCAGGAGGCGGCCGTCCCTGCGTTGCTGATCGTGGCGATAGGGATGATTCCGGTATTCGTGCTGCAGCGCCTGGCGTCCGCCCACGTGAAGGCGCGCTTGACCACCTGAGCACGGCTCTCGGTTCGCGGCGGTGCGCAGTTCCAGGTCCGAACCGAACGGCCGACGCCAAGCCATCAAGCGTCGTCACGAACCAGAACCGGCGGCACTCGGCGAGTCGCCGCGAGCGGGCGGTCCCCACCTGCGGCTGAACGAGGTGTCCAAGTACTTTGCCGGCAATCCGCGACCCGCGCTGCGCAAGGTGTCGCTGGAGCTCGACCGTGGCGCGGTCCTGGCGCTGCTCGGCGAGAGCGGCAGCGGCAAGACCACGTTGTTGCGCCTGGTGGCGGGCTTCGAGCAGCCGGCGTCGGGCACCATAGCGCTTGCCGGATCGTTGATCAGCAGCCCTCACAGCACCACGCCGCCGGAGGAGCGCGGCGTTGGCATGGTGTTCCAGGACACCGCCTTGTTGCCGCATCTGACGATGCTGCAGAACGTGGCGTTCGGCCTGCGCAGGCTACCCGAGCGGGAACGGCGCCGCAGGGCGGAACAGACCCTGGAACTGGTTCACATTGCCGACGTGAAGGACCGCTATCCGCACGAGGTGTCGGGTGGCCAGGCGCAACGGGCGGCAATCGGACGCGCCCTCGCGCCGCGGCCGGCGTTGCTGTTGTTCGATGAGCCGTTCAACAACCTCGATCCGGTGCTGAAATGGGAAATGCTGCACGAACTGCGGGCGGTGCTGAGCGAGACCGCCGCCACGGCGCTGTTCGTTACCCACGACCGCGACGAGGCATTCACCGTCGCCGATTCCATCGCGCTGCTGCACCGCGGCCGCATCGCCCAGGTCGGCGAAGCGGAGGCGCTCTACCACGTGCCCGCAAGTGCCTTCGTCGCTCGTTACCTTGGCGCGGTCAACCTGGTACCGGTGTGGCGCCGGGGAGCTACTTGGATGTCGGCGTTCGGGGAGCTTGCCGAGGCGGCGCCGTTCCGACATGCGGGAGCCGACGCCGTCTCGGTGCGTCCGTGGCAACTGCGCATCGACCGCGTCGATATCGCTCCGGTCGATCGCACCGCCGCACGCGGCAACAGCGAGTTGGGCGTGTCCGGTACGATCCGGGGCACGCGGTTCATGGGAGAGTATCGCGAGCTTCGCGTCCGCATGGAGGATGTCTCCGGGCTTCGCGACCTCACGGTACACGCGTCGACCGAGTGCCGCTATCGCGCGGGCGACCGCGTCCGGATCAGGCTCTCACAGGCCGCGGGCGGCGGCTGATCCTCGCCGGCGCGGTTGCCTGCAGCCCGAGGCGCAGGTCAACCCTCGTCGCCGGCGGCTTCGTCGGGCGTGCGGTTCTTCAGCCGCTCGTCCATCATGAACAGGCCGATCTCCGAATCGCCCACCATGCGCAACTGGTCGACTATCTCGCTGGTGGTGCGTTCCTCCTCCACCTGCTCGGTCACGAACCAGTCCAGCAGGATGCGCGTCGCGTGATCCTTTTCGCCATTCGCGAGTTCCATCAACTCGTCGATGGACTTGGCGATGCGCCGCTCCTCCGCAAGCGCCGCGACGAACGCCTCGGTGGGCGAGTCCCACGAAGCTTGCGGCTCGGACGCCACCGATAGCGAGATCGTACCACCACGGTCGAGGATGTGGTCGAATATACGCAGTGCGTGGGTGCGTTCCTCGTCGTACTGCACGCGAAACCAATGCGCGAAGCCGTTCAGGTTGCGCGCCGCGAAGTGCGCCGACATTGCGAGGTAGCTGTGCGCCGAGTTGAACTCGTTGGTAATCTGTTCGTTGAGCGCTTTGCCGATTCGGTCTGAAATCATTTTGTTCTCCTTGGATCAGCAAGATACCGTCCACGGGTAATCCTGTCAAACAACAATGGTCACCACTTATTGCAGGCCGAAGGCTGTTAAATTACGTGAATTATGTTGATTAATTCAGGTGAATTCAGTGCTCGCTATCTCGTCAATAGAGCTGCCGGACGCTGCGCTTTGCCGGCGACGTTGAAGGCGTTTTGCGCACGTGCATGGTGGCGTCGAAGTCGATCTACTTGTGATCGCGCACACCCCGACCGGACCGCCTGGCGTGGTGCCGCCGGGCAGGGCTGCCACGGGCCGTCACTGCGCACGAACATGCGATTCGTCGCCGGCGGTGCAGGCGTCGATCACCGTGGTCTCGGCGCTGATGAGCGCGCACGCGGGTCCAGATGCCGGGTGCTCGGCAGCATTGCTCTTGAGCACCGCCGGCGCGCTATAATGGTGGCGATGTCATCGCAGCACCGGGTCGTGGAGTTGGCGCATGCCCCGCCCGCGAGCAGGGCTCCGCGCCGCCGCCGCATGCCGTTGATCGTCGTGGTGGCGGCGCTCGTGGTGGTGGCACTGGTGCTGGCCTGGGCCGTCGGACGCAATCAGTCGTCGATCGACGGCGCCTTTGCCGCGCCGGTATCGGTGCCCGACAGGTTGCACACCTTCACTACCATCTTTCTCGGCATCTTCATCGAGGCGGTGCCGTTCCTGCTGCTCGGCACGCTGGCGTCCGGGTTCGTGGAGGTGTTCGTGCGCCCGGAGTCGCTGGCGCGCTGGATTCCCCGCCATCCGCTGCTCGCCGTGCTGGCCGGCGCGGGACTGGGCATCGTGCTGCCGGTGTGCGAGTGCGGCATCGTGGTAGTGGTGCGCCGCCTGCTGGCCAAGGGGCTGCCGCTGCGCGTCGGCGTTGCGTTCCTGCTCGCCGCCCCGGTAGTGAATCCGATCGTGTTCGCGAGCACACTGACCGCCTTTGGCGCCGGCAAGATGCTCGCGGCGCGGTTCAGCCTGAGTTTCGCCATTGCCGCCGTGATCGCCCTTGTGTTCGGGACAGCCCGCCCGGGCGAGGTATTGCGCGACCAACCTGCCGGCGATGACGGCCACGGCCACCACCACGATCATCACCATCACCACCACGATCATCATCACCACCGGGATGCCGGCGTGGAGCGGCTGCCGGGTCGTATTCGTAGCGCCTTGGGCGCGGCTGCCGATGACCTGTTCGACGTCGGGCGCTACCTGGTGATCGGCTCGCTGCTCGCGGCCGCCCTGCAGGCGCTGGTGCCGCGCGAGGCGATCCTGGAGATCGGCAACGCGCCGGTGAGTTCGGTGATGGCGCTCAGCGTGCTGGCGTTCGTGATCTCGGTGTGCTCCACGGTCGACGCGTTCGTGGCGTTGTCGTTCGTCGGCACCTTTACGCCGGCGTCGATCCTTGCATTCCTGGTATTCGGTCCGATGGTGGACATCAAGAGTTCGCTGATGTTCGGGAGCGTGTTCCGTCCCCGCGTGGTGGCTTACCTGATCATCCTCCCGCTCGGCACGACGCTGCTGGCGTGCCTGTTGCTCGCCACACAGGTGGGGTTCTGATGCGGGTGATGGTTGGGCGCCGTGTCGCGGCGGCCCTGCGCGCGGCGGTGGTGCTGGCCCTGGCGGCGGTGTTGGCGATGCGCTACCTGGACGGCTCGCTGGGTTACTTCATCAATCTGCGCTACGGTTGGCTGACCGTGGTTGCCATGGTCTGCCTCGTTCAACTCGCGGCGGCGCTGCTGGCAACGGTGCCGAAACGCGCTCGTGGTGAGACCGAAGAACGCGTTTCCATGCCGTGGATGGGCGCCGCGCTGCTCGCCGTACCGGTCCTGTTGGCACTCGTTCCACCGCGGCCGCTGGGCACCGACGCCATGGCCACGCGCGCTCTGCAGATCGGATCCGTCCCGGCGGCGGCAGGCCTGGGCACGGCGTCCGAACTGAACGTGGGCGCCTCCGGTGTGCCGCGGACGGTGCTGGACTGGCTGGTGCTGTTCGACCAGGAGACCACCGGCGGCGGTGACCTGAGCCGGTTCGCCGGCGAGTCGGCGCGCGTACGCGGATTCGTGTACCGCGATGAGCGGTTCCCGGCCGGCACGTTCATGGTGAGCCGCTTTCTGCTCAGTTGCTGCGCGGCGGACGCCGCCCCGATCGGCCTGGCGGTGCGCTGGCCGGATGCCGAGTTTCTGGAAGATGACGCGTGGGTGTGGGTGAGCGGGGATTTCTCGGTGGAATCCTTCCTCGGCGAGCGCATGCCGGTGCTGGTTGGCGCGGAAGTAACCGCCGCCGACCAACCACCGCAGCCCTATCTGTACTACTAGCAGCCCGTGGCGGACTTCGGCCGCATTCGCGGCAAGGCGTGTCGGACCGAATCACCACCACGCCGCCGGCATCACGGAACGTCCATGCCGGCTGATCCGGCCGCGCTCCGAGTCACTCGCTTCGACCGTCTGGTATGGGCCGCTGCCGCCGTTCTGGCGATGGGCGTTGCGGGGCTTGCGCTGATCGGCGATCGCGTCGGCGTCCGGGTTGCCGACATGTGGCCGGAGGAGGGAACGGCACCGGTGTCCACGCTGGTCCGGCCGCGCGTGGTGTTCGATCAGCCGGTGTCGCCGCCGGTCAGAGCCGCCACCGTTCCCGTACGGCTGGTTCCGGAGACCGCGGCCGAACTGGTCTGGTCAGCGCGGACGGTGACGCTGCGGCCCCTGCAGCCACTGCAGCCGGGCATCGTGTATACGGTACACGTCGACGCCGGCATCGTCAGCACCCAAGGCCGGCGCCTGCTGCGTCCACTGAGCTGGCAGTTCACCACCGACATGCCGCGTATCGTCTATCTGCGCACCGGCCGCGACGGACAGGACCAGTTGTTCGCCGCTGACCTGCAAGGCAGCTCGCAGGGGGCCGAGCACCAGCTCACCGAACAACCGGGCGGTGTCTGGGACTTCCACGTGGCCGGTGATGGATCGGCCATCGCCTATTCCTCGCCGCGCGACCAGCACGGCAATGACCTGTTCGCCGTGGCGCGCGACGGCAGCGCGGGGAGGCTGCTGCTCGATTGCGGCAGCGACGACTGCTTCGGACCGCGCTGGGCGCCGGGCGGAGGCCGCATCGCGTTCGCGCGGCGCACGCTCCCCGGGCCACCGCGCGTATATCTGCTGGATCCGTCCGGCGGCGCAACCCGGCCGGTGCTGGACGATGCCAGCTTCGTCGGCTTCGAACCTCGCTGGGCGCCGAACGGCGAGTGGCTGGCATGGGTGGCGCCGCTGGAGAACGGTGTACGACTGGTGCGTCTGGGCGATGGCGCCACCGCGTTCGTCCCCAGCCGCACCGGCGAGCCGCCGGTCTGGAACCGCACCTCCAGCAAGCTGCTGGTTACCGACGTGGACGTGGAGGACACCGACTTCCGCACCCGGCTGGTGATCCTCGACATCGCGACAATGAGCCTCGATGCCACCAACAGCGACTACGAGGAGTGGGCGCTGCGCTGGGCGCCGGACGGCCAGCGGGTAACGGTGCTGCGGCGCCCGCCGGGAGCGCGCGGAGGCGGACAGGTGTGGCTGGTCGAGCAAAGCGGCCCCGCCCGGCAGCTCACCGACGATCCGTCGTTCGACCACGGTGCCGCACAGTGGAGTGCGGACGGCCGCTTTCTGGCATTTCACCGGATCGCACTGGACGATGCCGGCGCGCCGTCCGAAGTCGTGCTGTGGGACACCGAGACCGGGAGCACGGTGGCACCGCCGTTTACCGGTCGCCTGCCGAGTTGGCTTCCATAGCAACCCGTGGCGAAACACCGACTGCATTCGAGCGGCTTTCCGTGCGACGCCGGTTCCACCACTGGCTGCCAACGCGCCGGAGAGGCCGCAATGCCCGGTACGGGGTGGAGCCGAGGGCGACGGTCTGGTAGCGTCGGCGCATGCAGATCGCCTACAGCACCTACGCCCTGCAGGCAGTTGACCCGTTCGACGCGGTGGCGCGCGTCAGCGAGATCGGCTACGACGCACTGGAGATCAACTGCGGCGCGGCATGGCCGACCGCGCCCGCGCGTTTCCGATCCGAGCAGCGGGCGCGGCTGCGCGATGCTCTGCGGGGCGCCGGTTTTCCGCCGCCGCCGGTGATGAACCTGATCGGACTGTGCGCCGCGGCCGAGGAGCCGGCTGTCAAGTCCAAACAACTCCGGCAGACCTGCCGCCTGGCGCGCGACCTGTCCTGGCGGGACCGCCCGTCGGTGGTCACCACCACCCTTGGACCGCAAGCCGGTTCCTGGCACGAGTGCCGCGACGCCGTCGCCGGCCGTCTGCGCGGTTACGGCGAGCTGGCCGCGGGGGAGAACTGCATTCTGGCGATCGAGCCGCACATCGGGCAGGAACTGGACACCCCCGAGAAAGCGAACTGGCTGATGCAGGCCGTCTGCCATGCGCACGTTCGCCTCAACTTCGACTACAGCCACTTCCTGGTGCAGGGCATCGACCTGGCGCACTCCCTCAAGCTCAACGCCCGCCACGCGGTGCATGTCCACATCAAGGATGGCCGCATGGTGGACGGCGAGGTGCGGTTCGCCCTGCCGGGAGACGATCAACTGGATCTGACGGCCTACCTGCGCGCCGTCCGCGCCGCCGGCCTGGACGTGCCGGTCACGGCCGAGGTCAGCGGCCAGATCTGGCGCCGCGCCGACTACGACCCCTGGCCGGTGGCCCGCCGCTGCTTCGCCAGCCTCGACGCCGCCCGCAGTGCTGTCCGCCGTGCCGCCACCGTCGCCGACCTGCCGCGGCGTGCCGGCGTCGTCGTCGACGGAGATACGCTTGATCGGTTCTCGCCCGCGCAATGGCGTCCCGGCGAGTGAACCGAGCCACGGCGCTGGCGCGGCATTGCGAGGCGATAGGCTGCCTGCCGCCAGCCGGCACGGTACTCGCCACCGGGCAGCCCGGTCCCTGAATCCGGTACATTGCGCACGTCAACGTACGACCGAGTTGAGCCGGCGCCATCGCCGCCCTATGATCAGTCGGTGTGGTGCGATGCCGCACCTTCACAGGAGGAAGAATGAATCGAGACAAGATCGATCCCCGCGTCTACGACCTGTTCGACGACTACACCCATGACCGCATCAGCCGCCGGCAGTTCCTGTCGCGCTCGGCGGCGATTACGGTTGGCGGCGTGTCGGCACTGGCCATGGCGCAGGCGTTGCTGCCGCGCTACGCCGAAGCGCAGACCGTCTCGTTCACCGACGATCGCATCAAGGCGCGGTACGTGGAATATCCGTCGCCGGGAGGCAACTCGGGCGCGATGCGCGGCTACCTGGTGCAGCCCACCGGCGAGGGCTCCTTTCCGGCGGTCCTGGTTGTCCACGAGAACCGCGGCCTCAACCCCTACATCGAGGATGTCGCACGCCGCGCCGCGGTGGCGGGATTCCTGGCCCTTGCTCCAGACGGCCTGTCACCGATCGGCGGCTATCCCGGCAACGACGACGACGGGCGTGCCATGCAGCGTTCCCTGGACCAGGACAAGCTGCGCCAGGACATGGTGAACAGCGCTCACTTTCTGAAGAACCACGAGTTGAGCACCGGCAAGCTGGGTGCGGTCGGGTTCTGCTGGGGTGGTGGCATCGTGAATCTGCTGGCGGTCCGGCTCGGCGCCGAACTGGACGCGGGCGCACCGTTCTATGGTCCGCCGGCACCGACTGCCGAGGTTGGCAACATCCAGGCGCCGCTGCTGATCCACTACGCCGAGAACGACGATTGGGTGAATCGGGCACGGCCCGACTACGAGGCCGCCCTCAAGGAACACGGCAAGACATACCAGATGCACTCCTATCCGGGCACCCGGCACGGTTTCCACAACAACTCGACGCCGCGCTACGACGAGGCCGCCGCCCACCTCGCCTGGGAGCGCACTGTCGCGTTCTTCAAGGCACACTTGGCGTAGTTCGGCATCTCCGCGGCTTCCGGCGCGCGCAGAGGGAAGGTCCGGCGCAGCACCCGGACGCGGTAGTACCCGGGCGTGGTGTGCGGTCACCCTACCGGAACAAAGGAGCAGGGACGTATCGATGAACGGACTCAAGGTAGAGCAACGGCAGAGCATGAGCCTGGACGGCACCTGGATGGTGATCTTCGACGACGCCAACGTCGGCCGCGAGCTGCACTGGGAGCTGGCGGATCAGTTTGATGCCTGGCCCGAGCGCGAGCGTGTGGAGGTGCCGGCGTGCCTTGAGGAGTTCCGGCTTGACTATCAGGGTGTGGCCTGGTACGGCAGGTGGTTCACGGTGCCGCCGGAGTGGGCGGGCTGTCCGGTGCTGATCGAGTTCGACGCGGTCAACTATCGCGCCGAGGTGTGGTTGAACGGCGAGCCGGTCGGTGCGCACGACGGCGGATACACCGGCTTCGCCCTGGACGTGGGCGACTTGGTGCGTCCGGGCGCGGACAACTTCCTGGCCGTGCGAGTAATCACTCCGTTGATCACGCGGGACGTGCGCATCGATGGCTTGGGCCGCGACGAGATGCCTCACTGGCGCGCCGCGATCGCCGGCGGCATCTGGCAACCGGTCCGGCTGACCGCCACCGGTCCGCTCCGGGTTGCCGACCTCGCACTGGTGCCCGATCCCCACACGGGCGCGGTGGAAGTGGCGGTGGAGTGGGAGAATACCGCGGCCACGACGGCGGCGGTGGAAATGCGGTTCGACATCCAGCCGTGGGCGACGCCGGTCAGTACCGCAAGCAGCGTGCACACGTTGGCTACGCCGCCGGGACGCGGCACCCAGCGGGCGCGCCTGCGCGTACCGGCACCGGCGCTCTGGGACCTGGAGCAGCCCAACCTGTACCGCCTGCAGGTGGAGGTGCTGGCCGACGGGCGGGGGTCCGACCTGGCAGAGCGCAGGTTCGGCTTCCGGGAGTTCACCGCCCGTGACGGGCGCTTCTACCTGAACGACCGTCCGCTGGTGTTGAAGACGGTATTCAACGAGGGCATGTACCCGCACTCGCTGGCCTATCCGCGCGACCGCGACCTGTTGGAGCGGGAGTTTGAACTGGTCAAGGGCGCACACATCAACATGATCCGCCCGTGGCGCAAGCCGCAGCCTACGGTTGTGTACGACCGCGCCGACGAGCTGGGCGTGCTGATGGTGGGAGCGCTGCCGGTGGAGTGCATGAACCACTGGCCGCGGCTCACGCCGCACACCGCGGCCCGGCTGCGGTCCGAGGTGAGCGAGATGGTGCGCCGCGACCGCCACCACCCGAGCATCGTGATCTGGGAGATGTTCAACGAGATACGGCGTTACGGTCTCGCGCGCCTGCGCCACCGCGTTTCCCTGCGCGCTCGTGAGCTGGACGCGACGCGGATGATCATCGACGAGGCCGGCGGCTTCAGCGGACCGTGCCGCGTGTACCTGCCGCACAGCCGCGAGCCGGTCGAGATCAACGACGTGCACATGTATCCCGGCGCACCGTTGGCGCGGGCGCGGTACGACGAGTTGCTCGCACTCGGCAAGACGCAGGAGCAGCTTGCCGCCGAGGGCCTGAAACTGGGCCGCTACACGGCGAGTCACGTCAGCCCGGGACTGCTGACCAACATCTCCGAGCTCGGCTACGGCAGCCTGCCCGACCTGGACGCGAACATGGAACGCTTCGCACGCGAGGGCAACCCGCTGTGTCCCGACTATCGCATCCACGAGCGGATGCTCACCTCCTACCGCAACGTGTTGCAGGAGACCGGCACCGTTGCGCTGTTCCCGCGCGTGGCCGACCTGGTGGCGGCGACGCAGCGCGTGCACTACCTGGCGCAGAAGCTGATGACCGAGGCGGCGCGCATCAACCCGCAGGTGGCGGGCATCGGCATCCACGCCTTGAGCGACGGCGACTGGGTGGTCTGCGCCGGCGTGATCGACCTGTTCCGGGAGCCGAAGCAGGCTTACCACGCGCTCCGGGAGGTGTTCGCGCCGCGCTACTTGGCGATCCGTCCGGACCGGCATGCCGTGCCGGTGGGCGAGGACCTCGGAATTCGCATAACCGGCGTGAACGACACCGCCGCGGCAACGGGGACGCTGCGCGTGACGGTGACGGACTGCAACGGTGCGGTGTTGGGCGAGCGGGAGTCGTCCTGTACCCTGGCGGGCGGCGTCGGCGATTTGCTGGAGTGGCGGCTGGCGATGGCCGGCGCACCGGGGCGGTGCGTGATCCGGACGGCGTTCGCCGACGGGAACGGTGACACCGTGTCGAACGAGACCACCGTCTACCTGCTGGAATCAGGCGGCGAGCGCCTGCCGGAGGGTCCGCCGGCACTGTTCGTGGACAGCGGTCCGCTCGCCGGTCACCTGCGCACCGGCGGCGAGGTGCCGGAGGGATTTACCCCGGAAACCGCCATCGGCGTGCCGGTCGTGGTCGATTTGTCTGCGGTGGAGGGGGAGCCGGTGGGGCGGTTCGAGCAACTCGCCGACTGGGTGGCACGCGGCGGCTGTGCGGTGCTGCTCGGCCCGCCGCCCGAATCATGGCTTGAACCGGCGGACTACCTCGGTCAGGAGATGAGCCGCCTGCCGGCCGGACGCGCGCTTCCGTTCGACATGATCCTGTTTCCGGCGATCGGATCGTGGGTCCCGTGCGCTCACGTAGTCACGGACCATGCCTGCTTCGCCGGCCTCCCGTCGGGCGGACTCATGGAGCAGGAGTACCAGAACGTGCTGCCCGAGTGGTGCATCGTCTCTCCAAAATCACGCTGGATCGGTGGCAACATCACCAGTGGATGGTACCGCGGGCAGAAGCACAAGCAATCCTTCCAGGGCGTGACCGCGGCGTTCGACGGTGCCGAACTTACGGAGTTCGCGCACGGTCGCGGCCGCTACGTGGTTTGCCAGTACCGGATACCGCCGCACCTCGGCAGCGATCCGGTCGCAGACCGGCTCCTGGCCAACCTGTTGCGCTGGGTACGCACCTGAGAGGCGAGACGCTCGGCGAGCCGGCGGCGGTGGGCACAATGTATCTCTGCTGATGCCGACACGTCCACGCGCACCGAACCACCCGGGCTGAACGGCACTTGACAACGGACAATCCACCGATTAGGTTCATCGCATTCGCTATACATCGTATAGCTATTCGCGCGATGCCGGATCCCGTTACGGCAACCGGATGTCCCGCAATACGTAGGAGTTAACGATGCGGAGTCTGTTCTTTTTCGCCGCCGCAGTTGCCATGATGGCGCTGGCGGGCGGATTCGCCTTCGGCGGCGCCCAGGAGGACGCCCCGGAGCAGGGCGCGACAGCAGCCGCGGCCGCCATGGCGACCACCGGCGCGGTCATCAACTACGCGACCCTGGCCGACTACGAGAGCGCAACCGGCAACCGGATCACCACCTTCAGTGAGGCGCCGGTGCTGGCCGCGATGGTGGCATCCGGCGACCTGCCGCCGGTAGACCAGCGGCTGCCTGCCGAACCGATGGTGATCAGTCCGCAGGATTCAGTCGGCACCTACGGCGGGTCGATGAGGGCGGCGGCCCTGGCACCCACGACCGGTGATGGCGATATCGTGAAAGCCCGGCAGCAAAACCTGTTCGGATACGAGTCCGACTTCACGACCATCGGCGCCGAAGTCGCCAAGGGCTGGGAGCTGAACGACGACCTGTCCGCCATCACCATCTTCCTGCGCGAGGGAATGAAGTGGTCGGACGGCGCACCCCTGACCTCCGCCGACCTGCAGTTCGCCTACGAGGACATCCTGCTGAACAAGGATCTGACCCCGGTCGCACCCGGCAATCTCAGGCCCGGCGGCGAGCTCGGCGTGCTCGAAGTGATCGACGACTACACCGCGCGGCTTTCGTTTGCCGTTCCCTACCCGCCGATCCTGGCAATCCTGGCGCTGACGCACCAGCCGATCCTCCTCTACCCCAAGCACTACCTGTCACAGTTCCATGCCGGCTACACCGAAGACGCCGACGCGCAGGCGAAGGCCGCCGGGTTCGAGACCTGGATCCAGTGGTTCGGGTCACACCGGCTGCGCCACGCCGGCGAAGACACCGAGCGTCCGGAGTTGGACACCTGGAACCTGGCCCGCGTCGACAACGCGGGCTTCAAGTACTACACGCGCAATCCCTACTACTTCAAGGTGGACACCGCCGGCAACCAGCTCCCCTACGTCGACGAACTGGTACGCGTGCTGGTGGAAAACCGCGAGGTGCGCACGTTGAAGATCGTCAGCGGCGAGTTCGACTACGTGGGCTGGGACCTGCCGCTGAAGGAATACACTCTGTACAAGGAAAACGAGGCGCAGAACGACTACCGGGTGATGGTGTGGCCGCAGGCGGTAGCCGCGCGCACCGCGTACGAGTTCAACTACGGTGCCGAGGATGAGGTGTTGCGCGCCATTTTCGAAGACCTGCGCTTCCGGCAGGCGATGTCGGTGGCCATCGACCGCGAGGAGATCATCAAGGTGCTGGCGTTCGGGCGTGCGGAGCCGATGCAGGCGGCGGCGTTGCCCAATACCTCCTTCTTCCGCCCGTGGACCGCCGAGCACTTCGCGGAGTACGACCCCGAGCGGGCCAACGCGCTGCTCGACGAGATGGGCCTGGCATGGGACGACGCACGACGCGTGCGGCTGCGCCCCGATGGCGAGCCGCTGCAGGTCACCATCGAGACGGTGCACCAGGTGTTCGTGGACTACTCGGAGCTGGTCAAGGAGTACTGGGAGGCAGTCGGCGTGCAGGTCGCGGTGAAGAAGCTGGAGCCGAACCTGGGCGTGGCGCGGCGCAACGCCGGCGAGATCGAGGTGGCGGTGTACTACCTCGGCGAGTCGATGGAAGCGCTGATGTTCCAGAACCCCGGCGCGTTCAAGATTCAGAAGAAGTGGGCTACCCGCAAGATCGGCAACGACTGGGAAAGCTGGCTCACCAGCGGCGGTGCCGAGGGCATCGAGCCGCCGGAAGACGTCAAGCAGCTCTACGACGTGGCCAGCCGCTGGCAGCAGACCGAGCCGGGATCCGATGGGTACCTCGCCCTGGGCGCCGAGATGCTGGAGATCTTCGCCAACAACCTGCGCACGATCGGCATCATCGGCATGCCGCCGATTCCGATCGTGTTCAAGAGCGGTCTGGCCAACACGCCCACCGAGGGCCTGTGGCAGGGAGGCCCCTTCATGTTCAGCCCGTACCAGGCGGAACAGTGGTACTGGGCCAACTGACGTTTCTCTGAAGGGAAGGAGGCCCGGCCGTCCGTAGTCGGGGGTCACGCCGCCCCCGGCTGTTGGCGAGCCGGGCGGACAATCATGGCCGAGAGTCCTCCTTTGATCGACACGCGGCGCAGCCCCCATCGGACGGTGCGCAGCGTCGGCCTTGCCGGGGCACGCGGGACGGCCGGGCGCACATGACCGTCTGGATGCAGGCCACGTAGGAGCCGAACCCATGGTTGACTATCTGGTCCGGCGTTTCGTGTTCATGCTGATTACGATCGCCGTGATCTCGGTGGTCGCATTCATCCTGATCCAGCTCCCGCCCGGCGACTACCTGTCCACCTACATCGCCCAGCTCGAGGAAGCCAACACCGAGGTGACCGAGTCGGAGCTGGCCGCGCTGCGGCAGCAGTACGGCCTCGGCCGCCCCATGCACGTCCAGTACCTGAAGTGGATCTGGGGCATCGTCAGCCGCGGCGACTTCGGCCAGTCGTTCCAGTGGAACAAGCCGGTCAAGGACCTGATCTGGGACCGCATCGCGCTGACGGCGATGGTCGCCATGGCCTCAATGGTGTTCACCTTCGTGGTGGGGGTGCCGATCGGCATCTACTCGGCGCTCAACAAGTACACCCCGGGCGACTTTACCTTTACGGTGGTCGGCTACGTCGGCTTGGCCACGCCCAACTTCATGCTGGCGCTGGTGTTGATGTGGATCGGCTTCCGCTACTTCGGGCACAGCGTGGGCGGACTGTTCTCGCCGCGGTTCCAGGAGGAGGCGTGGAGCCTGGCCAAGGTGGCGGACCTGCTCGTCCACCTCTGGGTACCGGTGGTGGTGCTCGGCACGGCGGGCACCGCGGGCCTGATCCGCGTCACGCGCGCCATGCTGATGGACGAGCTGCAGAAGGCTTACGTCGTGACCGCACGTTCCAAGGGGGTGCGCGAGTCGCGGCTGATCTTCAAGTATCCGGTGCGGATCGCCCTGAACCCGGTGGCCAGCACCATCGGCTGGCGACTGACCGAGATCATATCGGGCGCGCCGATCGTGGCCGTGGTGCTGAGCCTGCCCACGACCGGCCCCGTGCTGCTGCGCGCGCTGCTGAGCCAGGACATGTACCTGGCGGGGGCGTTTCTGCTGCTGCTGTCAGTGCTCACGGTGCTCGGCACCTTCATCTCCGACGTGCTGCTGGCGGCAATCGACCCGCGCATCAGGATGGCCGACTGATGGCGCCCGGCGCCGCAAGAGGCATCGGCCGTCCATGAGCACCACGACCGCCAGGGCGTTGCCGCGCGCGGCCGTGGAGCGCGAGGATGCGGCGGAACGGATGTACGTGGCCTCGCAGTGGCAGTTGGCGTGGTGGAAACTGAAGAAGCACCGTATCGCTCTGCTGGGCTTTGCCGTCCTCGGCGTGTTCTACCTGTTCGGGGCGTTCTGCGAGTTCCTCAGCCCCTATTCGCCGCTGGAGCGCAACTCCGACGCGCTGTATGCGCCGCTGCAGCGCATCCGGATCTTCCACGAGGGGCGGCTGCATCGCCCGTTCGTGTACGGACTGGCGCTGGAGGAGGACCCGGTCACCTGGCGCAAGGTGTTCACCCCGGACAAGAGCGCGGTGCATCCGATCCGGCTGTTCACCGAAGGCACGGAGTACCGCATGTGGGGGTTCATTCCGTCACGCGTGCACCTGTTCGGCGTCGAGGAAGGCACCATCTACCTGTTCGGGACCGACCGCCTGGGGCGCGACATGCTCTCGCGCGTCCTCTACGGCGCCCGCATATCGTTGTCGATCGGCCTGATCGGCGTGGCGCTGAGCTTCGTGGTGGGGCTGACCATCGGCGGCATCTCGGGATACTTCGGCGGTTCGACCGACGTGTTCGTGCAGCGTCTGATCGAGTTCCTGCGCTCCATACCCACCATTCCGCTGTGGATGGCGCTGGCCGCCGCGCTGCCACCGCACTGGCCGGTAATGAAGGTGTACTTCGGCATCACCGTGATCCTGTCGCTGATCGGGTGGACCGGGCTGGCGCGCGTGGTGCGCGGCAAGCTGCTGTCGCTACGCGAGGAGGACTTCGTGATGGCGGCGCGGGTGGCCGGCGCGCGTGACAGTGCGATCATCGCCCGCCACCTGATCCCGTCGTTCATGAGCTTCGTGATCGTTTCGCTGACGCTGGCCGTGCCTCAGATGATCCTCGCGGAGACGGCGCTCAGCTACCTGGGGCTGGGGTTGCGCCCGCCGGTGGTCAGTTGGGGCGTGTTGCTCAGCGAGGCCCAGAACGTGCAGACGATCGCCCTGTCGCCGTGGCTGCTGATTCCCGGACTGTTCGTGATTGTCACGGTGCTCGCGTTCAACTTCGTCGGCGACGGCCTGCGCGACGCGGCCGATCCCTACGCACGATAGCGACAACGCATCTGCGCTCGGTGGTTGCGGCGGCTGTTCCGTCCCGACGGCGCGATTCAGTTGAGCAGGCGGCTGATCCGGCGCGCCGCATCGACGATCGGCCCGGCGTGTCCCTCCAGATCCCGTTCTGCGTGCCGGAACGTCGGAAACTGAACCACCAGCGATCCTTCGATCGATGCTCCGACGAATATCGGTGCCGCCACCGCCATCACCTCCGCTTCATATTCGCCACGGTTGATGGCGTAGCCGCGACTGCGCACCGTGTCCAATTCGCGGCGGATCACCGCCAGGTCGGTGACGGTCTTGCTGGTGAAGCGTTCGAGCTGGATGCGTGCGAGATATGCCTCCAGCAGGTTATGGGGCAGGAACGCCAGAATCGCCTTGCCGGCCGCCGTGACGTGGGGAATGAACGAGCGGTTGTCGTTGTTGAGGATCTGGATGTTGCGGCTTGACTGCACCGTCGAGATGAACTGCAGGCGGTTGTGGTTGAGCACGGCGACCAGGACGTTCTCGTCATGACCGCCATGCAGTCGCCGCATCGCGTCCTGCGCACAGATCTCCAGCCGCTTGTAGCGCGTGTCGATAGCCGCCGCTATGTGGACTATCTTCTCCGACGCATAGTATTTGCCATCCACCGGATTGCGGATCACGTAACCGGTATCCACCAGTGAGTTGAGAAACAGGCTGAGGTTGGATGCCGGCATGTCGAAACTGCGGGCGATCTCGGATACCTTGATGCCGTTGCCGGCGGCAACGATAGCCTCAAGAATGCGAATACCCTTGACGAGTGAACTGATCTGGCGCCGTTTGGGAGTCGGGTTGGGAGAGGTCTCGGTCATGGTGAGTTATGGATGGTTGCCATCCGCAGGTCTTGACACTAGCACGGTTCTGCTATATCAGTCAATATAGTATGTATAGCGCCAAATCCGAAGCTGCGACCGACCGGTCCTATCGACTGACCCGCGCCGAGCGCGAGCGATGGCAGCGCGACGGGTTCTTCGTTCGCGAGCACGTCTTTACCCGCAAGGAGAATGAGGTCCTGAACATTGCCGCGGAGGAGGTCGTGGCCGGGACACGCCCATTTCCCTCAGAACATGTCGATCGCAACGCACTGGTCCGTGACGGCAGGGAGCAGCGAGCCGGAATCCATGCCATGCACAAGCTGCACTTTCCCAGCTGCCATGTCCCCGAGTTCCTGGAGCGCGTGCGCGATCGCCGGCTGACCGATCCCGTCGTCGACCTGCTCGGACCGGACATTCTCGGCATCAACAACCTGTTCATCTGGAAGGCGCCCGAGATCGGGCTGGGCTTTCCGTGGCACCAGGACAAGTTCTACTTCCGCCAGCGCTTCGTCACCGAAACCACCGTGGGAACCTGGACCGCCGTCGATGCCGCCGACCGCGGCAACGGGTGCCTGTACGTCATTCCCGGCAGCCACCTCGGGCCGGTGGTGGAGCACGACGAACTCGAGGGTTCGCAACAGAGCGAGTTCAAGCTGGCGCGCAACGCACGCAACGAAGACGGCGTCGCCCTGGAGGTGGAACCGGGGGCGGTGATCTGGTTTCACAGCCATCTGCTGCACAAGAGCACCGACAATCACAGCGGCCGCTTCCGGCGCAGCTTCGTGTCCCACTACCTGAGTGCGCAAGCGGAGTGGGTGAGTCCGGAGCGCGCCGCGCAGGCCCGGCAGATCATGTGGGTGCGGGGCTCGACGTTTCCCGGCAAGGTGACCGAGACGCAGCGGGACGTGATCTGAACCGTCTTGTCCCGGACGGCGGCATCGCCTACGGTACGCGCGGGAGCACAGCATGCCATTCAAGATCGCGTTCATCGGCGCCGGCAGTATCGGCTTCACCCGCAAGCTGCTCGGCGATCTTCTCACCGTCCCGGAATTCGGCGCGCTTGAAGTGGCATTGTCCGACATCAGCGAGCAGAACCTGGACATGATCCGCCAGTTGGCGGAGCGGGACATTCGCGCCAACGGCCTTGACCGGGTGAAACTGAGCGCAACCACCGATCGCCGCGAGGCCATAGCGGGCGCTCGCTACGTGTTCTGCACGGTGCGCGTCGGCGGCATCGAGGCGTTCGCTACCGACATCGACGTGCCGCTGCGCTACGGCATCGACCAATGCGTCGGCGATACGCTGTCGGCCGGCGGCGTGATGTACGGCCAGCGCGGCATCCCGGTGATCCTGGGCATCTGCCGCGACATCCGCGAGGTGGCGGAGCCCGGCTGCCGGCTGTTCAACTATGCCAACCCGATGGCGATGCTCACCTGGGCCGCCAACGACCACGGCGGGGTGGAGACGATCGGCTTGTGCCATGGCGTGCAGGGCGGGCATCGGCAGATCGCCGAGGTGCTCGGCGTGCCGCGGCAGGAGCTGGACATCATCGCCGCCGGCATCAATCACCAGACCTGGTACGTGCAGCTCCGCCACCACGGCAAGGACATGACCGGCGAGCTGCTGGCCGCCTACGAGCGCCATCCCAAGTACCGGGAGACGGAGAAGGTGCGCATCGACATGCTGCGCCGCTTCGGCTACTACTCCACCGAGTCCAATGGCCACCTGAGCGAGTACGTCCCGTGGTACCGCAAGCGGCCGGGCGAGATCCGCGACTGGATCAGCCTCGATACCTGGATCCACGGCGAAACCGGCGGCTACCTGCGCGTGTGCACCGAGAAGCGCAACTGGTTCGAGGAGGATTTTCCGCGCTGGATGGCGGAGCCGCCGATGCAGTTCACGCCCGCCGAGCGTTCCTCCGAGCACGGCTCCTACATCGTCGAGGGTCTGGAGACCGGGCGCACCTACCGCGGCCACTTCAACGTCAAGAACAACGGCGCCATCGCCAACCTGCCACACGATGCCGTGGTCGAGGTGCCGGGCTACGTGGACGGCAACGGCATAGGCATCCCGCTGGTCGGCGACCTGCCGCTCGGCTGTGCGGCCGTGTGCAACGCGAGCATCTCGGTGCAGCGGCTGGCCGTGCACGCCGCGGTAGCCGGCGACGACGCCCTGCTGCGGCAGGCGATGCTGCTCGATCCGCTGGTCGGCGCCGTGGCTTCGCCGCCCGAGGTGTGGCAGCTCGTCGACGACATGCTGCTGGCGCAGCGGCAGTGGCTGCCGCAGTACGGGGCGGCGATCGCAGCCGCGCAGGAACGGCTGAGCAGCTCCGACCGGCTGCCCACGCGTGAGTGGGAAGGTGCCGCCCGCCTGGAAGTGCGCAACGTTGAGCAACTGCGCACCGGCGACGGCAACGGCGAGGCCACGATGCGCGCCGAGGAGCACGCCTTCCGGCTGGCCCGCGGTTGAGGAAGAGCAGATGGGATCCTATGCGATCCGGCGGCTGGTGCTGGCAGTCCCCACGCTGGCGCTCACGACGATCGTCATCTTCCTGCTGATCCGGCTCATGCCGGGAGATATCGTCGACGCCATCGTCATAGAGTTGGCCGCGGAGGGCGGCGGCGGCGCGGACGCGGTCGAGGAAAGCAGAGCGCTCATCGAGCGGGAGCTCGGCCTCGACGTCCCCATACTCACCCAGTACGCGCGCTGGCTGGGCATTGCGCCCCGCGCGGACGGCGAGGTGCAAGGAATCCTGCAGGCGCATCTCGGGCTCTCCCTGCGAAGCCGCAAGCCGGTGGTCGAGCTGATCGCACCGCGATTGCCGGTAACGATTCAGCTCAGTTTGATGAGCCTGGCAATCACGTACGCGGTGGCGGTTCCCATAGGCATCTACGCGGCGGTGAGGCAGGACACGTTGGGCGACTACGCAACCCGCAGCTTCGCCATTCTCTGGCTCGCCGTCCCGGCTTTCTGGGTGGCGACCATGGTGATGGTGTTCCCGGCCCTGTGGTGGGGTTGGTCGCCGCCCATATTCCTCATCCGGTTCAAGGAGGATCCGCTCGGCAATATCGGGATGTTCCTGTTGCCGGCCTTCATCATGGGTCTGGCTTCCTCCGGCGGCACGATGCGATCGACGCGCACCTGGATGCTGGAGGTACTGCGGCAGGACTACATCAGGACGGCCTGGTCGAAGGGCCTCAGGGAGCGGGCGGTGCTGGTGCGGCATGCGTTCAAGAACACGCTCATTCCGATCGTCACGGCACTCGGCATTCAACTACCGCTGCTGATCGGGGGCGCGGTCATCGTGGAGAGTATCTTCCAACTGCCGGGGATGGGGCAGCTCCTCCTGTCTGCCATCTTGCAGAGAGACTACACGGTGGTCAGCGCACTGTTGCTGATCAGCTCGATCGCGGTGGTGCTCGCCAACGTGGCCGCCGACCTGGCCTACGGTGTGGTCGATCCCCGGATTCGGTATCAATGAAGCCGCCACGCGCAGCAAACGGTACCGCGCCACGGCAGTCTCGATTCCTGGAGTTTCTCATCAGGCTCGTGAAGGAGAAGCCGCTCGGCGCATTTGGCGGAGCCATCACGCTGCTGATGCTTTTTACCGGCGTGTTTGCCGATCTCCTGGCGCCGTACGGGATGAACGAGCTGCACATGGCGCACACGCTCGAACCGCCCTCGGCCGCGTTCCTGCTCGGTACCGACAACCTGGGAAGAGACATGCTCAGCCGCGTCATCTACGGCGCGCGCATTTCGATGATCGTGGGATTGGGCGGCGCCGCCGTGAGCGTGGGCATCGGCACGGTGGTCGGCATGGTGAGCGGCTATATCGGCCGCACCTTCGACCTGATACTGCAGAGGTTTGTCGACACGGTAATGTCTCTGCCGCTGCTCCCCATCATGCTCACGATCGCCGATCTTGCGGGGCCGGGCATGCTGACGCTGATTGTGTCGCTTGGCGTGCTGACCGGGGTCGCAGGATCCAGAAACATGCGCGGCATCATCCTGAGCTACAAGGAAAACGTGTACATACAAGCGGCAGTGGCGGTCGGATGCCCGTTTCGCAAGGTGCTGACGCGGCATCTTCTGCCGAACGTGATGCCGTTCATCATCACCGGTTACGCGGTGGTGTTGCCGGGAGTCATCATATCCGAAGCGGCTCTGAGCTTCCTGGGATTCGGCGTTCCGCCGCCTGCTCCGAGCTGGGGAGGCATGCTCAGCGGGCCGGGCCGCGACAACATGTTCCTGGCACCATGGATGGCAATATGGCCCGGACTTGCGCTGAGCGTTGCGGTCTACGGCATCAGCATGTTCGGCGACGCCGTCAGAGACCTGTTGGATCCGAGGCTCAAGGGCGGCGTCGGAAGCTTCCGAATGATGTCGGACCGGAAGGCCGCGACTGTGCGTGCGACCGAGGATGAACAGGTGCGAAGTATTTGAGCGGATCAGCGCGACGTTGTCGCGTATCAATTCAAGGGATTCAATTCGAGGAGGATTGAGAGAGATGAAGAAGCTACACATCGTAGCCCTTTTGGGAGTCGCGTTCGCCGTCCTTGGCCTGCCCCTTGGCGCTGCCGGCCAGGAGGACGCAGCGACCGCGGAGCCGGCGGCGTCGGCGGACACGGAGGAGCCCCAATACGGTGGCACGCTCACCTTGCGACGCATCGACTCGACGCCGGTCAATGCGGACGCCACGGTGAGCAGGAGCCCCGCCATGCATGCGGCCGGGCCGGTCCTGGAGCACCTGACGCGTGTGGACTACTGGCGAGTCGGACCGCGCGGCAGCGGCGAGTGGTCCAACACCTGGGTGGTGTGCCCGGAGTGGGTGATGACCGGGAACCTCGCCGAGAGTTGGACGGCCGAGCCCAACCGGCTCACCTTCAATATCCGGCCGGGCGTCTTCTGGCAGGCGATGGGCAAGGAACACGTCATGGAAAGCAGGGAGCTTACTGCTGACGACATCGTGGCCAGCTTCACGCGCATCCTCGACTCCGGAGTTGCGCTGATCCAGTGGACTGACAACGGCGGCTGGGTGCGTGAGGTGTACGCCTCGGGCGACTCGGTGGTGTTCGAGTTGAGCCAGTTCAGCAGCACTTGGCCGTACGTCATCGGCGCCGGCTGGATGAACGCGATATACGCGCCCGAGACCGTCGAGGCCGGCATAGGCGACTGGGAAAACATGGTGGGAACCGGGCCCTTTATCTTCGAAGAACGTGTCGAGGGATCGCACATATCGTACGTCAGGAATCCTGACTACTGGGATACGACGATCATCAACGGCACCGAGTACGAAGTGCCGTTCATCGACCGGCTCGTGTACGCCACCATCGACGACCAGTCCACGCAATTGGCGGCGCTGCGAACCGGCAAGCTCGATATGTTCTATCGCATGTCGTCGAAGTTCGAAGAGACGCTGAGCAAGACGAATCCGGATCTCAACAAGGTCAGCAATCCGTGGGACTGGGGGTATCAGCTCGCGCTGAGGACCGACGTGGCACCCCTGAACAACAAGGAGATTCGGCGCGCTCTGATGATGGCGCTGGACATCCCGGCCATCAACAAGGCGGTGGTCTTTGGCGAGGGGGGCGACTACCACTCATACCCGGTGCATTCCATCATTCCCTATACGCACGTTGCGCTGGAGGACCTCCCGGCGCAGACCAGGGAACTGTGGGACTTCGACCCCGAGCGGGCCAAGCAAATCCTGGCCGAGCAGGGCTACCCGGACGGCATGACCTTGAGCGGCGTCGCTCAGGGATCGAATTCGGAGGTTCTGGTTGCTGCCAAGGGTTACTGGGAGCAGATCGGTGTCGAGGTCAATATCGACGTTGTCGAAAACGCCATCATGGGACGGATGTTCTGGGCCGGAGAGGACAACGACTACCAGGTCGGTTACCGCGGCATGGGGCAGGCCGACGCCCTGGACGCCATGCAGATGTACCTCGGCGGGCACAACTGGAACTGGACCAAGTGGGACAACCCCCAGTTCAACCAGATGTGGCACGACGCGGTGGCCGCGCTCGACACCGATGAGCGCAACAGCATAATCCGGGATCTCAGCATGATGGCCCTGGACTCGGTGGCCTATATTCCCATCGGCACCGGGCGCGAGCTGCAGTACTGGTGGCCGTGGGTCAGGAACTACTACGGAGAGCTGCACACCGCGGACCGCACCAGTGGCCGGTTCGAGGCCGATATCTGGATCGACCAGAACCTGAAGTCACAGATGGGATTCTAGCAGCCCATCGCCGGTCGGCGGGCCGGTTTGAACGAGAGCCGGGTGGAGGTCGTGCGACATGCCGGCCTTCGCCCGGCAAGCCGGTGGCCTGCTCCACCTGGGGTTGCCACTGAGCCATCCAGGTCGCCCACCCACTAGTCGCGCCTCGCCCGCGGCAACCGCGCCTGAGCTGAGCGGGTTGTTTCTCCGTGGCTACTTGAGATCGCAGTCTGAGAGCACCGTGAGCAAGGTCCCGGTCGCTGCCTCAAGCCCGGAGATCATCGCCATCGCTCGGGTGCCTGCTGGTGCCTGCCGCGGCGGATTGACGCCCGGCTCGCTCGGTCCGCATAGTGGCTGGACGATGGACCATGACCTGGAGATGCGGCGCTACCTGTTCGACCTGGCGGGTTACATGGTGATTCCCGATGTCCTCGAACGGGCTGAAATCGATGAGCTGAACCGGCTCATCGACGCCCAGGGGTTGCCGCCGCCGCACGAGAAGATCCGCTTCGGCGCAGCGGCCGGGGGAGCGCCGGAGTGTCCGGGGTTTCTGGACTGGGGCAAGCCGTTCTGCGATCTGCTCGACCATCCCCGGATCATGCCGCTGCTGCAGCTCACGCTCGGTGACTGGTTTCGGCTCGACCGCCTGTACGGCATCAACATGGAGACGGGCATGGGCGCCCACCAGTTGCACGGCGGCAACGCACCATACTCGCCGGCGGAGTACTACCACGTGCGCAACGGCAGGATTCACAATGCGTTCACCGTGGTGTCGTGGAACCTGGTGGACACCGGCCCGGGCCACGGCGGCTTCTGCTGCGTGCCGGGCAGCCACAAGAGCAACTTCGTGCGCCCGGACCCCATCCCGACGGTAAACCAGGGACGCTGGGAGATGTTGGAAGGAGACTCCCTTGCGCCGGGCGTCGTGATTCCGGAGGCGCCGGCGGGATCGGTGGTGCTGTTCTCGGAAGCGTTGACGCATGGCACGGCACCCTGGACGGGTCCCCACCAACGCCGCACGCTGCTCTACAAGTACTGCCAGTCGCACCTCGCCTGGTCGGCGCGCCGCGTGCGCCCGCCGGCCTCGGTGCCGCTCACGCCGCGCCAGCAGATCCTGTTCCAGGAGCCGGCCAACCCCGGCACCTGGACCACCTCGCTGTTCCCGGAAACCGAATCCAATCCGGCCTGATGCAGTTCGTTGACCTGTTCGCGGGCCACGCGTTCCGCATGGGCAGAGGCAGCAACTGGCGCATCGTGCACCCCGACATGGGCGCACGCCGGCTCACCTCCCAACCACGGCCTGCACGAGCCCGGCCAGGAGTTCACCCAGCACCTGCACGACGAGTCGGAAAACACTGCCAGCACAGATTCAACCACCCTGGTGAAGGAGGACTACCGTCATGGGAACCGCTGAGCCACGGTACGGTGAGATAGTCGAGATTCCCTGGGGCCCGACGGACACTGTCCGTGCCACGGTGCATGAGGTCTATGGTCAGCCTGAACGTCGCCACGTGGTCGTGCTCCTGACGCCCGAGGTCAGCGGCTACATCGTTGACAAGCCTACCACGCGGTCGTTGTCGATTGAGAAAGTCTTGAGGGTAGTCGCACCAGCTTGATACATCACGCCCGTGGCGTAGAGCACGAGAACCGTGGTGTGTGTCGCGGAACGCATCATGCACGCTCCTGCCGCTGTCGGACCGGCGCGGCGCGCTCGGAGACGGCGGCGAGGAATGTGTCCACTTCGCGGGGCGACGTGAGACGGAGAAAACGGATGTGGGACCAGCGCGGGTCGGTCTGGTAGGCGAGCATGGCACTCCGCTTGCGCCGGTGTTGGGTCACGGACCAGTTCAGCAGGCTGTCCTTCCGCCAGACCATGAAGTTGGGCCATAGGCGCTCGTAGTTCGTTCCCCACAGCAACTCACGCGTTCGCCAACGCTGCCAGGTGCGCCGGATGATCCGCCAGACACACAGCCGCAGCGGCAGATCGAGCCAGACGATGGTTTCAAGGCGGGTCCAGAAGGTGCGCTGGCAGTGGCGCGTGTACGAGCCGGAGGCGACCCAGCGCTCGCCGGCGGTCGCCGCGAGGAATCGGCGTTCCAGCTCCGCGGGATCGGAGTCGTTGAGCGCCCGCCAGCCCGGTTGCCAGTTGAGGGCGTCAAGATCGACGAAATCCGCGTCCAGCGCCTTCGCCAGCAACGCCGCGACCGTCGTCTTGCCGGATCCACTGTTGCCGGAAACCTGGATGCGAACCCCGATCGGAGAATGGCCTCGCTCGTCGCCCACGCCAGTCAGCCGGTGGGCACGTGCGGCGACGGGCGCATCAGCGTGCGGTTGTCGGCCGAGTAGGCGGTGTTGCCGCCGAGCTGCCAGACGCCCCGGAACAGCGTGCGCCGCTTCGGCGGCATCGCTTCCACCTGCTCGTGGGTGACGTTGGGGCGGTGCCACTGCGCCCACAGCGAGTTGTAGCACTGGAAGATGGCGCAGCGACCGTTGTCGGGGTTGGTCCAGTCGTTGGCGGCGTGCAGCAGGCTCTCGGTGAAGATCACCACCGAGCCGGCCGGGCAGCCGTAGGTGTCCATGGCGTCGTGGATGCGCTCCAGCCACGGCGAGCCCCCGGCGTCGGATGCGAACCGGTCGCGGCCGCCGTAACCGAAGTGCGCCTTGTGCGAGCCGCTCAGGAACGACGTGCCGCCCTGGCCCTCCCGGACCTCTTCCAGCTCCCACACCACGCGGGTCAGGCCGGAGAAGATCCGGTTGCCCGCCACCTGGTAGCGCATCGCGTTGGCCATCTGCGGCGGGCGCACCACGTGCGGCATCCCCTGGTCGCCGCGCCGGGTCTTGCGCCAGCCGGGCGGCCGCATGATCACGTGCGAGTCTTCGCACCGGAACCCGTAGCACTCGTCCAGGTCGTACGGCTCCTCGGACAGGATCTCCGCCAGCACGCCGGCCACCGCCGGATGGTCGAGCAGCGTCTGCAGCACGCCCGAGTGGCCATCCTTCACGCCGCCGGCACGCTCGGCCAGCCGGTCTACCCCGGCGTAGCACTCGGCGCGCATCGCCTCCAGCTCGGCGTCCGAGAGCACCGCCGGCAGCACCAGCCAGCCGCGCAGGTCGAAGAAGAACTTCTGCTCATCGGTCATCGGCACCGGTGGCCGGGTGTGGTCGGGATAGCGCACCATGCCGCACGATACTCCCGCCGCCATGCCATGCATACCCCGATCGGCGGCGCGTCCGGGACCCGCCGGGCCGGGCTTGCGCGTGCCGGCAACCGGGAGCATGATCGGCATCGAAATCATGGCTCTGAAAGTCTACGACTACCGTAGCGACATCGCGAACCTCCTGGTGACGCCGCAGATTCGCTGCCGCTTCCTGAAGATGGCGGTCGGCCAGTTCAACGCCGGCCACACCCACGACCTCGGCCACGAGATCTTCCTCATCCTGCAGGGGCGCGCGGAGTTCGACATCGACGGCGAGCGGGCGGTGCTCGGTCCGGGCGAGTTGTGCATCGCGCTGACCGACCAGTATCACACCGTGCGCAACGTCGGCGACGAGGAGGTGGTGATGTTCCTGTCGGTCACGCCGCATGTCCAGCCCACGCACACCTTCTGGAACGAAGACGGCAGCAGGAAGCCGCCGCGCTTCGCGGCGGCAACGGCGTACGACCGGCAGCCGGACTGCACCACTCCTACCGGGGAGCTGGCGGCGCGGCAATCGGCGGCGGCCGCCGCCGTGACGCGGGCGGCTGCCGCGGCCGAACAAGTGCAACGGGAGCAGCTCACCGGCTACCGGCGGGCCGTGGATGCGGGCGACGAGGCCGCCGCGCACGCGGCGCGCAATGCAACGTGGGAGGCACTGTCGGAGCTGTTCGGCCGCACCATGGAGCTGGCCGCCGCCTGGAATGACTTCGCGGCGCGCAGCGTGGACCCGCACGAGGCGGATTTACCCGCGGGGAGCGCGCAGCCGGGCGGGGCCGCGCCATGAATCGGCTCCCGACCGAGACGAGCCGGTGGCGACCGCGCAGCGGATCGTCCAGGGTGGCAAAGCCGCGGCTCACGTCATGAAGCGGGTCAGGATCGGAGTCGTCGGCTGCGGCGCCATCGCCCAGGTGCACCATCTGCCCAACCTTGCGGCGCTCGACGAGCAGTTCGATGTAGCGATCGTGTGCGACGTCTCGCCACGGGCGGCGGCCGATGCAGCGCGCCGGTTTCACGTGCCGCGCCACGTCACCGACTGGCGCGACCTGCTGGCGACCGACCTGGATGCGGTGCTGCTGTGCCACACCGATCCCAAGACCGAGGCGGCCATCGCCGTCCTGCAGGCGGGCAAGCACCTGTTCATCGAGAAACCGCTGTGCTTCTCGCTCGACGAGATCGACGCCCTGATCGCCGCGCAGGCGGCCGCCGGCACGGTCGCCCAGGCCGGCTACATGAAGGTATACGACCCGGCCTTCGAGCTGGCGCAACAGGCGGTGCGCGACATCGACCGGGTGCGCCTCGTGCAGGTGAATCACCTGCACCCCGACAACGCGCTTCACCTGCGGCAGTTCGACATTCGCCGCTTCGACGACCACCCCGCGGGCCTGGTGGAGCAGACCCGGACTGAGCGCAGCGCGGCGGTCCGCAGAGCGATCGGCGACGTCTCGCCCATGGTGCAGCGCACGTTCAACCTGCTGTCCGGCAGCGCGATCCACGACCTGTACGGTCTGCGGGTTCTGCTGGGCGTGCCGAGCGCCGTGGTCAGCACCGAGATCTGGCGCGACGGCCGCGCCGTTACCTTCACGCTGCAGTACCCGGACGGCGCGCGCTGCGTCGCCACCTGGATCGATCTGCCCGACCTGTGGGACTTCCGGGAGACGCTGGAGGTGTACGGCGACCGGCGGCGCGTGCTGCTTTCCTATCCGACCGGCTTCGCGCGCGGCATTCTGTCGCAGGTGGTAGTTCAGGGCACCGACGAGCACGGCACCGCCTACCGCACCGAGCCGGCGGTCGACTGGGAGAGCCCTTTCCTGCGCGAGCTGCGCCACTTCCACGACTGCATCGTGGCGCGCGTACCGTGTCGCACGCCGCTGGCCGCCGCCCGCGACGACATTGGCCTGATCATCGACATCGTCAAGAGGTACCAGGGATGAACGCGGACCAGTGGCCCCGGGAGGTGCGCGACTTTCGCGTCGCGGTTACCAGCAAGGATCGTGCGCTCTTTGGCGGCGCCGCCCGGGAACTGCGCCGCTGGATGGCGGCAGGCGACCCGCACCGGCCGATCTACCACTTCACGGCGCCGGAGGGTTGGATCAACGATCCCAACGGCCCCATCTACCACGACGGCGTCTACCACCTGTTCTACCAGTATCGCCCGGTGTACGCGAACGGCAGCGAGAGCGGAATCTGCTGGGGACACGCCAGCTCCGCCGACCTGCTGCACTGGGAAGACTGGCCGGTGGCGATGTGGCCCGACAGCCGCTACGACGTGGCCGGCGTCTACTCCGGCAACACGTTCATCGACGACGACGGGTTTCCCTGCGCGCTGTACACCGGCAACGTCGGTGGCCACGAGGAGACCTACGGCATCCTGGCGCGCAGCACCGACGGCTGGCTGACCTGGCACAAGCACAAGGTGATGGGCAACGAGCAGCGCCCCAACGCCGCCTCGCCCGTGCACTGGGACGCCCAGGTGTGGAAGGAAGGCGAGTTGTGGCAACAGCTCATCGGCGGCGCGGTGGGGGAGGGCACCGCCCGGCGCGGCGCCGCCCACCTGTGGACCTCGCCCGACCTGGAGTACTGGACCCACCGCGGCACCATCGCCGAGGACCACGACCCCCGACGCCGCTACTGGGAACTCCCCTACCTGGTCCCGTTCGGTGCACCCGACAGCGTACCGAGCAACGACCGTGCCGTCCTGATGGTCGGCGCCGCCGGCAACCCCTACTGGACCGGCACCTACGACCGTGCGGCGCGCCGTTTCCATCCCGACCGGCGCGAACCGCGCTTCATCGACCAGGGCTTCTTCTACTGCGTCAATCCGCACATGGTCGACGACAAGGGCCCGGGCGGTGCACCGCGCCGCCTGCTGCACGGCTGGGTGATCGGCGCCCGCTCGCCGGTAGACACGGTTCCGTACTGGATCGGCGCCCACAGCATCCCCCGCGTCCTGGAGCTGTCCGGCGACGAGCTCATCCAGCGCCCGATACCTGAACTCGAATCCCTGCGCGGGCCGTCCGAGCGGCAACGGGACCTCGCCATCGCCCCCGGCACCCGCGGCTACCTGGACCAAGTGTCCGGCGATGCCCTGGAACTGGAGTTGACCGCCGACCTGTCCCGCACCTCCGCTCACCGCTTCGGCGCCGCGGTGCGACTGTCACCGGACGGCCGGGCCGCGCGGGTCTGGTACGAGCCGGCAAGCAACCGCATCGGCATCGACCGCCTGCTCGGCCCGGAGCAGGTCTACGCCAACCCCGCCGCCAACGAGCGACGCGAGTTGCAGGGAGCCGCTGACAAAATGCAGGCGCCGCGGGTCACCGCGCCCGCCGGGACCGTTCACGGAGCGTCAGGCACCGTGACCCTGCGCATCTTCGTGGACCGTTCCGTCCTGGAGGTGTACTGCGGCGGCGCCGCGCTCACCGACCGCCTCTATCCCGACCCCTCCGCCACCGGCCTCGACCTCTTCGCCGAGGGCGGAGTCGCCAGCGTCAAGACCGTTTCCGCGTGGCCGCTGCGCGGCGCCTGGTAGTCGCGGCTCCCTGTTCGGGGACTGCAAGCGTTCCCACCCACGTTGTAGGCACCGGGGCGGTGTGCGATAGTCCGGGGCATGCAGGCATACACGATGCTGCAGTTGTTCGAACCGTTGCAGCGGTTGCTGTTCTTTGACGACTTCAACGACGGGGTGAACGGCTGGGGGGCGCTGATCGGCAACTACGAGGACCGGATCGACGCGATGCTGCCGGAGTACATGGACATGCGCCCGCCGATGTTGAGCAACCTGACCATGTGGGACGCCGGCACCTCCGGGGCGATCGGCGGCGCCTACGCGCTGAAGCTGGCCACGCGCGCCAAGCCGGGCACCTTCTGCACCGCGATCAAGCGCTCCACGTTTCGCACCGCCGGACCAGTGCGGGTGGAGGCGATCGTGACCTTCAAGCCGGAGGCGAGCGAACTCGAACTCGGCGAGACGGCGGTGCGCGCGTTCGGGGTGGTGCTCGACCTGCAGCACGCCGACGGCCAGGCGGCCGAGCCGTTGCGGGTGATGCCGCACATCCGCTACCTCAACGCCTTCGAGGGCCGGCGCGTGGAGCGCTGGCAGTACAAGAACGAGCGCGAGCCGCTGGTCGACATCGGTACCCACGGCAAGACCTGGTCGCACTTCCACTTGAAGTCGAGCAACTGGGTCGACATTCCCGGTGGCGGCCAGCGCCTCTGCTACAACGAGATCGCCACCAAGCACAACTGGTACTACCTGCGGCTGGACTTCGACTTGGCCGGCATGCGGTTTCTGGGCTTCCGCTGCAACGAGCGCGACCTGGACGTGGCCGGCATCGAACCGATGCGGCTGCCGGCGATGCCCAACCTGTGGTCGATGCTGAACGTCGTATTCTTCGTGGAGAGCGACGCCGCCACGCGCGCGTTCCTCTACCTGGACAGCGTTGCGGTCTCCACCGCCCCGTAAGGAATAATCAGTGAGACAGAGTCACACCGCGACTATCGAGTTGGGCACCACCTGGGAGGGCGAGTACGCCACCGAGCCGTACGAGTCCGCCTGGGCACGCGAGGCGATCTTCTTCATCCGGCTGATCGACGGCGAACTGCCTGCCGGCACCGCCGCCCGTGTGCAGATCGCTCCCGACGGCATCCACTGGACCGACGAGGGAACCGAGATCGCGCTCCCGAGCACGCCGGGGCCGACTACCTTCGCACGCGTCCGCCACTTCGGCGGCTGGCTGCGCCTGACCGGCTCGCTGCCCGCGGGTGTGGCCGTCCCGGTCATCGTCCACCTCGCTCTCAAGGAGTGACACCGGCGGCTCGCCGCCGCGAGGTTACGCCGGCTGGTCGCCGGCCAGGGTGACGCGGTGCATGACGCGGCGGAAGCCGTCGTAGTCGTTGATCGGCAGGTGCTGGGTGCAGCGGTTGTCCCAGATCGCCAGGGTGCCGGGCTGCCAGCGCAGGCGGCAGGTGAACTGCGGCTGCACCTGGTGCTGAAACAGGTACTCCAGCAGCGGCTGGCTCTCCGCCTCGCTCCAGCCCTTGAAGTGCGACGTGTGCCCGCAGTTGACGTACAGCGCCTTGCGCCCCGTCTCCGGGTGGGTGCGCACCACCGGGTGTTCGCTGGTGAGCACCTTGGCCTGCACGCCGCGCTCGCGCAAGCGGTCCTCGCGCGTGGCCGCCACCGCCGGCTTGGTCGACGTGTAGATGGCGGTCATGCCGGCAAGGGCCTCGCGCAACCCCTCGGACAGGCGCTCGTAGGCCAGGTACTGGTTGGCGAACAGGGTGTCGCCGCCGTATGGCGGCAGCTCCACCGCGTACAGCAGGCTGCCGAGCGGCGGTTGCTCCAGGTAGCTGGTGTCGGTGTGCCACACGCCGCCGAAGGCCACCCGCTCGTGCTCCAGCTTGGTAACCGCGGTCACCAGCGGCGCCTCCGGCAGGCCCTGCAACTGCGGATACTCGAGCGGATCGCCGAGGCAGCGTGCGAACGCGAGCAGCGACTTCGGCGTCAACTCCTGCGCCGGGAAAGAAATCACCAAGTGGTCCAGGAGCGCCTGCCGGATCTCGGCCACGGTGGCGGCGTCCAGCGAGCCGCCGAGGTCCACGCCGCGCACCTCGGCTCCCAGGGCGCCCGCAATCGGAGTTACATCAAGCTCGGACATCGTTCTCAAACCTCCACCAACGGCCACGCCGACCGCAACCGCGCCACCGTCACCCGCTTCGCCACCGCGCTGCCTCCGGCCGCCACCAGCCGCACCGAGCGCTCCCACTCGGGCAGGATGACGCCGGCCGCGATGTTCACCGCGCCGCCGTCCGCGTACAGCTCCAACGATGCGCGGTCGGCCAGGATGCGCCAGGCGAACGGCCCGTCCGGCTCCGGCATCGGCACCGTGTACTCGCCGCAGCACAGCGCACCGAGGCGCCGATCGTAGAACACCGGTACGCCGCGCACCACCACGCCCACGCAGTCGGAAGAGCCCAGTTCCAACTCCGCCTCCACGTCCAGCAGCTCGCCGCTCACCTCGGCCTCCAGCGGCCGCGCCGGCGCAATCTCGGTATCGGCAACCTGCCAGCGCTCCGCCCGCAAGCTCTCCAACTCCCGCACCGGGTCCGCGGTGAGCACCACCTGATCGCCGCGGCGCTGCAGCCCCAGGCTGTGCGCAACGGTCATGCACTGGCCCCACGGCATGCCCGGCATCTGCTGCCGCAGCCACGCCATCTGGATCCGGCGGCCATCCTCCGGCGGCACGTCGCTCCAGGTCTGCGCGGCATAGCCGTTGCCGTCCGGCTGCAGCTTGCGCGGCCCCTGCTCCGGGTGGAAGGTGCGCCCGTCGAAGGAGCCCACCAGGTAGGTCGTGTTGGCTCCCCAGAACACCCACTTCTGCTCCCCGTCCAGGGCGAGTGGAAACAGCTCCGGGCACTCGGTGCAACGCGGCAGCTCCAGGTCGCTGACGCGCTCCCACTGCAGCAGATTGGGCGAGGTGAAGATCGCATAGTCGAAACGGTCCATGTACAGCACCATCACCCAGCGCCCGGTCTCGGGATGCCAGATCACCTTGGGATCGCGATTGCGGTGCACGATGTGCTCGATCACCGGGTTGCCGTCGTACTTGCTCCAGGTAGTTCCGCCGTCGGTGGAAATGGCCAGGCACTGCACGAAGCCCGGCGTCCAGGAAGCGTGGCCGGCGGTGTAGACGGCGACGATCGCCGGTGCGCCCGGGCTGCCCAGGCCGGAGGTGTTGGCGTAATCCACCACGGTGCTGCCGGTGGACATGGCGCCCAGCGCATCCGGGTACAGGGCCACAGGCCGCTCGCTCCAGTGCACCAGGTCGCGGCTCACCGCGTGCCCCCAGTGCAGGTTGCCCCATTCGACGCTGTACGGATTGTGCTGATACAGCAGGTGATACTCGCCGCCGAAGCAGAACAGGCCGTTGGGGTCGTTGTTCCAGCCTCTCCGCGAAGAGAAGTGGAACTGCGGCCGCAGCCGCTCTCGGTACAGCGACTCCGGCGGCACCGGCTCGGCCGCCAGCCGCAGGCCGTCGAGCGACGCCGCTCCGGTACCCTCGAACTCCACCTGCAGCCGCTGCCCGAGAAACGGCTGCAGGTCGCTGAACACCTGGTAGTCGCCGCTGCCGTCCGCCAAGTCGATGTCGAAGTGTCGCAGCACCTGCCCGTCGCGGCACAGGCGCATGTTTCCGCCCCACTGACCTCTTGCCTCGGCGGCTGTTCGCCGGCGCACCGGAAGGATCAGGTAGCGGTGGTTTATTCGTAACTCGCGCTTCAGCACACTGGGCAGATTCGCACTGTCCGCGCGCCGCGTCAACGCACGGTGGCCAAACTGGCCACCCGGCTGCGGGCCTGACGGATCGGGCTCCCGAACGTCATGGAACGGCTGCGCGGGGCCGGTGACAATCCGGCGGATCGTGATATGCTGCCCTGCAACGAGGAGGTGACTCAACATGGCACAGGCGGCAACCACGGCGCCGGCAAACGGCACTCCCGCGGCCTACCCACCACTGGACGAGGTTCGGCGTACGATGCGAGTCCGGTGGTACCGGAGTCCGATCGATCCACGCGTGCTGCGCGGCCTGATGCAGCGCAGCGACCTGAAGGGCTGGTTCCAGTCGGTGGGGCCGCTGGTCCTGCTGGCGGCGAGCGGACTGCTGACCTGGCACCTGTTTGCCCGGCAGATGTGGGTCGGGTTCGCGGCGGCGCTGTTCCTGCACGGCACCATGGGCAGCATCTACGCGGCGGCCAACCACGAGCTGACCCACGGCACCGTGTTTCGTACCAAGGCGCTCAACCAGTTCTTCAAGCGCTTCTACGCGCTGCTCACCTGGTTCAACTTCTACGACTACGCGATGAGCCACACCTATCACCATCGCTACACGCTGCACCCGAACGGCGACCGCGAGGAGGTGTTGCCGCGCTCGCCCACGTTCCGCTTCTTCTTCCTGGTGCAGATCCTTACCCTCAACTTCACCGGCGGCCCCCATACCGCCGGGTTGATTCCGGTCATCGGGTACACCGTCAAGAGGGCACTGAACAGAACGGGTACCGGCGATCGGGGCGGCCTCGCATCCCCCAAGGCGGAGTGGCTGACAGCGGTCTACGCCGGCCACCCCGAGGAGCTGCGCAAGTCGGTACGCTGGGCGCGCCTGATCCTGCTGTTCCACGCCCTGGTGCTGGCCGCGGCAATCGTGTTTCAGCTCTGGCTGCTGCCGGTGCTGGTCAGCCTGCCGATATTCATCGCCAACTTCTGGCGCTACGTCACCCACCTGCCGATGCATTGCGGGCTGCGCACCAACGTGGCCGACTTCCGCAAGTGCGTGCGCTCCATCAAGCTCGACCCGCTCAGCACGTTCCTGTACTGGCGCATGAACTGGCACATGGAGCATCACATGTACGCCGGCGTGCCGTGCTACAACCTGCGCCGCCTCGGCAAGGCGATCGCGGCGGACACCCCCGAGCCCAAGTGGGTATTCGCCGCCTGGCGGGAGATGCGCGCCACTTGGCGCCGGCAGCAGGTCGAGCCCGGCTACCAGTACGACGTGCCGCTGCCGGCCACGGCGCAACGACCGGCGGAGAAGTCGAACGGCCACGGCAACGCCGATCGCCTGGGGGCGTCGATCGGAGACTTGGCGCCAGCGGTGATCGCCGACTGACCATGCGGCGCCCGCTCGACTCCCGCCGCCGGGACCGGTGCGCTTCGCCGAACACGCGTTCGGCGCCGGAGGCCTGAGCCTGATGGTTCACTACCTCGTGCGCCGTGTCATCTACATGATCATCCTGCTGCTGGTGCTGTCGCTGGTGTCGTTCCTGATCATCCAGCTTCCGCCCGGCGACTACCTCAGCACCATGATCCAGAACATGCGCAACCTGGGGATGACGGTGGACGACGAGATGATCCGCGCCCTGGAGGATCGCTACGGCCTCGACCAGCCGGTGATGCTGCAGTACCTGAAGTGGTTCGGCAACCTGCTGCAGGGTGACATGGGGCGCTCCTTCCAGTGGAACGAGGAGGTCACCGACCTGATCCTGGAGCGGCTTGCGCTGACCGTCACCATCTCGGTCGCGTCGCTGATTTTCGTGTACGTCATCGCGGTGCCGATCGGCATCTATTCGGCTACGCGGCCCTATTCGGTAGGCGATTACGCGTTCACGGTGGCCGGCTTCATCGGCCTGGCTACCCCCAACTTCCTGCTCGCGCTGATCCTGATGTACCTGACGTTCACCCACCTGGGCTGGAGCGTGGGCGGACTGTTCTCGCGCGAGTACGTGCTGGAGCCGTGGAGCATCGGCAAGGTGATCGACCTGCTCAAGCACCTGCCGATCCCGCTGATCGTGATCGGCACCGCCGGCACCGCGGAGATCATCCGCATCCTGCGCGGCTCGCTACTCGACGAGTTGTCCAAGCAGTACGTGATTACGGCGCGCGCCAAGGGACTGCGCGAGGGCATCATCCTGTTCAAGTACCCGGTACGGCTGGCCCTCAATCCGATCATCAGCACCATCGGCTACCTGCTGCCGGCGATCGTGGCGGGCGAGACCCTGGTGTCCATCGTGCTCAGCCTGCCCACCGTCGGCCCGCTGCTGCTGCGCGCCCTGCAGGCGCAGGACATGTACCTGGCCGGCAGCATGGTGATGCTGCTCAGCGGGTTGGCGATGATGGGCACGCTGGTGTCCGACCTGATGCTGGTAAGCATCGATCCCCGCATCCGCTTCGAGAACGAGGCACGGGCATGAGTTCGAGCCGACCGCGGGACGAGGCCCCCGCGCCCACCGGCGTCGCCCGCTACCGGATCGAGGAGCCGGCCGAGACCGCCACCGACGAGCGCAGCGAGCGCTACTACGTGGCGTCGAGTTGGACCCTGATCCGGCGTCGGTTCCTGAAACATCGCCTGGCGGTGATCGGCAGCGTCATCCTGCTGGTCATCTACCTGCTGGCGGCGTTCGCCGGATTCTTCGCGGTCGCGGACACCTACCAGCGGCATCCCGACCACCTGTTCGCGCCGCCCACGAGGGTGCGCCTGTTCCACGACGGCCGGCTGCATCGCCCGTTCGTGTATGGCCTGATCGTGGGCCGCCACCCCGAGACGCTGGCCCCCGTGTACGAGGACGACCGCGAGCAGATCTTTCCGGTGCGGTTCCTGGTGCGCGGCCACGAGTACCGGGTGATCGGCCTGTTCCCGAGCACGCTGCACCTGCTGGGCGTCGACCGGCCCGGTTACATGTTCCTGTTCGGCACCGACAGCCTGGGCCGCGACATGTTCTCGCGGGTGCTGGCCGGGGCGCGCATCTCGCTGTCCATCGGGCTGCTCGGCGTGACCATCAGCTTCGTGCTCGGCTGCCTGCTCGGCGGCATCTCGGGATATTTCGGCGGCGCCGCCGACATGATCGTGCAACGCATCATCGAGTTCCTGCAGTCGCTGCCCACGATCCCGTTGTGGATGGCGCTGGCGGCCGCGGTGCCGCTGAACTGGCCGCCGCTGCGCATCTACTTCATGATTACGGTGATCCTGTCGTTGGTCGGCTGGACCGGGCTGGCGCGGGTGGTGCGCGGCAAGATCCTGCAGTTGCGGGTGGAAGACTACGTCATGGCCGCGTCGGTGGCCGGCGCACCGGAGCGGTCGATCATCTTCCGCCACCTGCTGCCGGGGTTCATGAGCTACCTGGTGGTCCACATCACCCTTGCGGTGCCCTACATGATCCTGGGCGAGACCGCGCTGAGCTTCATCGGCATCGGGCTGCGCCCGCCGGTGGTGAGCTGGGGGGTGATGCTGCAGCAGGCGCAGAACGTGCGCACCGTGGCGCTGCACCCGTGGCTGCTGATTCCGGCGCTGTTCGTGGTATTCACCGTGCTGTGCTTCAACTTCGCCGGCGACGGCCTGCGCGACGTCGCCGACCCCTACAAGCAATAGCTCATTCTATAGTGAGTGGCCACCAGAGGCCACACGGCCGCACGGCGGTAGAGGTGTACAAGGGACGCCACACTCAACTATGATCGCGGCAATCAAACCAGGGAGGTCTCCATGTTCAGAATGTTCAAGAACTGTTTGGCGATAGCCGCCGCCGCGGCGCTCGCCCTGACCGGCACGTCCGCATTCGCCGCCGCTGAAGGGGAGGAGTCGGGAGGCTCCTCCGGCAGCGCTACCGGCGCCATGCCGACCCGATTCAACGAGGCGCCGATGCTCGCCGAGATGGTGGCGAACGGAGAGTTGCCGCCGGTCGACGAGCGCATGCCTGCCGAGCCGATGGTGCGGCCGGTGTTCGACGAGATCGGCACCTACGGCGGTACGCTGTTCGTGTACCACCGCGATCCGAGCCCGTGGCAGGACGTGGGCGACATGACCGAGATCTCGCCCCGCTTCTTCCGCCAGAACTTCGACGGCACCTTCGACAGCGGCCTGATCGTCGATTACGAGCAATCGCCCGACTATACGAACCTCACTCTGCACGTGCGGCCCGGCATGCGCTGGTCGGACGGCGACCCGCTCGATGCCGAGGACTTCGTGTTCGCCTTCAAGGACATGCACCTGAAGGACGGGGTGGAGATGTGGAACTTCATGGGGGCGCCGTTGAAGGATTCGCAGCAGATCAGCGAGTACAGCTTCTCGATAACCTGGACCGAGCCGGTACCCAACATTGTGACCGACTTCGCCGGACCCGCCGGCGGTGCCTGGGTCGGCCTGCAGCCCGCCCACTACCTGAAGAAGTGGCACATCGACTATGGCGACGACGCCGAGGCGCTGGCCAAGGAGGAGGGGTTCGACACCTGGGAGGACGCGTTCCGCTCCCACTACTGGTGGAATCCCTCCGAGGACCTGGCCCGGCCCACGATCCACCCCTGGGTGCTCACCTCGTCCGACACGGTACGCAAGGTGATGGACCGCAATCCCTACTACATGGTAGCCGACTCGGCCGGCAACCAGCTTCCCTATATCGACCAGGTGATCGGCGAGATCGTCAACGCCGAGACCTACGATCTCAAGATCGTCTCCGGCGAAGCCGACATCGCCTACCTGTTCACCACCTTCGAGAACTTCTCCCTGTACAAGCAGAACGAAGAGTCGGGCGACTACACCGTGCACCTGGTGCCCGGGCTGTTCGGCTCCGAGATGGGACTGCAGCCGAACTGGAACGTGGGCGACCCGGTCAAGCGCGAGCTGATCCAGAACCGCGACTTCCGCGTCGCGCTGTCGGTGGCGATCAACCGCGACGAGATCAACGAGGTGATCTACTTCGGCCAGGGCACGCCGCGCCAGGCTACCGTGCCGGAGAGCTTTTCCGTGTACGACGACGCCTGGGCGCAGGCGTACGCCCAGTACGACCCGGAGATGGCCAACGAGCTGCTCGACGGCATCGGCCTGACCGCGCGCGACCGCGACGGTTTCCGGCTGGCCCCGGACGGCAGCCCGCTGCAGTTCACCATTCACCACCAGGTGATCGAGATCGGCTCCTCGCGCGGCGAGCTGCTGGAGCTGATCAAGGAATACTGGCAGGACGTCGGCATCCGCATCGAGTTGCGCGGCCATGAACCCTCTTTCTTCTGGGAGCTGACCGACACCGACCAGTTCGACATCGCCGTGCGCGCCTTCGAGAAGCTGATCCAGCACCTGGCGGCGAGCACCGAGTCCAACTGGGCGCCGCTGTGGGACCAGTGGCTGAGCGAAGTGTACGCCCGCGAGGCGGGCGGCGGTTCGGAGGGCGACCTGCCGGGCGAGCAGCCGCCACAGTGGATTGAGGAGCATGACCGGCGCATCTACAAGGCGCAGCAGACCCCGGAGCAGAGCGAGGAGTACCGCGACCTGATCTACCAGATCGCCGAGGCGCAGGCCGACAACCTGTTCTGGATCGGCACCGTGGGCCAGGTGCCGGTGCCGGTGGTGGCCAAGAACCGGGTCGGCAACGTGATGACCTCGTTCGTGCCGCGCCACGTGTGGACCGGCGGCCTCAGCGAGTTCGCCGACCAGCTCTACCTGAAGGACCAGTAGCGGCCGAAGCCCCTCAGGCGCGCAGGGACTCCCGTACCAGGGCCATCGTGCGCGGCGCGTCGATGCGGTAGGCCACCCGGGCGTTGGCCGGCGGGCCCAGGTGGCTCGGGCGCTCGTCCACCACGGTCATGCCGCGGGTCAGGGCGCCGGCCACCTCTACGCCGACCGCCCGCGGCGTCAGCTCGAACAGCTCGGGGTGGGTGGCCGCAAGCACCGCGCACGGGTCGTGCAGCGCCGTGGCGCGTTCGCCGAGCAGATCCGCCATTACCCCGTGCAGGAAGTCGAACACCCCGGCGGCGAACCGTTCCAGCGGTGCGCCGCCGGCGCGCAGCTCGGCGACCAGCGCGTCGCTGGTCATCACCTGGTGGGTCAGGTTCAGCCCGCACATGACGATGTCGGCGCCGGAGGCGAACACCCGTGCCGCCGCTTCCGGATCGGCGTAGATGTTGAATTCGGCCGCCGCGGTCACGTTGCCGCCGGCGGTGCTGCCGCCCATGACCGAGATGCCGGCGATGCGCTTCACCCACTCCGGATCGCGCTCGATGGCCAGCGCCAGGTTGGTCAGCGGCCCCACGGCGACCACCCACACGTCCGGCGCGGCCGCGTCCAACAGGTAGGAGACGGCGTCATCGCCGGCGGCGGTGCGGTCGTGGGCAGGCGGCTCGAAGTCGCCCATGCCCGACTCGCCGTGCACGTGCGGCGCATAGGTGGGCTCGGCGACGAGCGGCTGCGCGGCCCCGCTGTATACCGGCGTATCGACGTCCAGGAGAGCGGTCAGCATCAGCGCGTTGGCGGTGGTGGCCGCCAGCGGCACGTTGCCGCTCACGGTCGTGATCCCGACCACCTCGGCGCAGTGGTGGGCCAGGATCAGGGCAATGGCGTCGTCCAGGCCCGGATCGCAGTCGATGATCATGCGCGTCATGGGCTGAACCTTACCGCGCATCCGGGCGCGCGGTAACCCGGTCCCGGGGCGCGCGCCCGGCGGCCACGGCGGACAGCGCCGCCACTGGCATCATTCTCGGCGGCCGCGTACACTGCGCCCGACAAAAAATGGCCAGCTACATCGTACGCCGCATCTTCTACATGTTCGTGCTGCTGCTCATCCTGTCGTTCGTGTCGTTCGTGATCATCCAGCTCCCTCCGGGCGACTTCCTGTCCACCCTGGTCATCAACATGGAGAACCGCGGCATGACCATCGACGCCGACACCATCGCCGACCTCAAGAAGCGCTACGGCCTCGACAAACCCTTCATGGGACAGTACCTGACCTGGCTGTTCAACCTGCTGCAGGGCGACATGGGGAGGTCGTTCCAGTGGGACGAGGAGGTGACCAGGCTGATCGGCGAACGCCTGCTGCTTACCACCACGCTCGCCATCTCCAGCCTGATCCTGGTGTACCTGATCGCCGTGCCGATCGGCATCTACTCGGCTACCCACCAGTACTCGTTCGCCGACTACACGTTCACGGTGTTCGGATTCATCGGTCTGGCCACGCCCAACTTCCTGCTTGCGCTGATCCTGATGTTCCTCACCGTCAAGCTGTTCGGGTGGAGTCCCGGCGGCCTGTTTTCGCGCGAGTACATCATGGCGGATTGGAGCCTCGGCAAGGTCATCGACCTCTTGAAGCACCTGCCCGTGCCGCTGATCGTGATCAGCACGGCCGGCACTGCGGCGATCATCCGGATCCTGCGCGGCTCGCTGCTCGACGAGCTGGCCAAGCAGTACGTGGTGACCGCGCGTTCCAAGGGCGTGCGCGAGCAGCGCATCCTGTTCAAGTATCCGGTGCGCATCGCCATCAATCCGATCATCAGTTCCATCGGCGGACTGCTGCCGTTCATCGTGTCCGGCGAGGTGCTGGTCTCCATCGTGCTCGGCCTGCCGACCATTGGCCCGCTGCTCATACTCGCGCTCACCGATCAGGACATGTACCTGGCCGGCAGCATGGTGATGATGCTCGGCGGCCTGGCCATGATCGGCACCCTGATCTCCGATCTCCTGCTGGTGACCATCGACCCCCGTATCCGCTTCGGCGCGGAGGCACGCGCGTGAGGAGTCCCAAGTGAGCACCCGCTCCAGCCCCGAGGATACGCCCTTGCCGCGCGGTCTCGACGACTCCTCGGGCGTCGCAGAGACCGCCGAAGAGGAGCGCTACTTCCTGGCCTCGAGCTGGACGCTGATGCGGCGCCGGTTCCTGAAGCACAAGCTGGCCGTGATTGGCACCGTCATACTGCTCGTGATCTACCTGTTGGCAGCCTTCGCCGGCTTCTTTGCGCTGGCCGACACGCACGAACGCAACACCGACTATGAGTTCACGCCGCCGACACGAGTGCGGTTCTTTCATGACGGCCGCCTGCAACGCCCGTTCGTGTACGGTCTCCGCCAGGAAGTGGACCGCGAGACGCTCGCCAAGAATTACGTCGTCGATCGCACGCAACGGTATCCGATCAGGTTCTTCGTGCAGGGCCATGAGTACCGCTTCATCGGAGTGTTCCCGAGCCGGCTGCACCTGATGGGCGTGGACGAGCCGGGTGCCTTCTTTCCGCTCGGCACCGACCGGCTCGGCCGCGACATGTACTCGCGCGTGCTGCAGGGCGCCCGCGTGTCCCTCTCTATCGGCCTGGTCGGGGTGGCGATCAGCTTCGTGCTCGGCTGCCTGCTCGGCGGCGCCTCCGGGTTCTTCGGCGGAACGACGGACATGATCGTGCAGCGGATCATCGAATTCCTGCAGTCGCTGCCGTCGATCCCGCTGTGGATGGCGCTGGCCGCGGCGGTGCCGACCGAGTGGCCGGTGCTGCGCACCTACTTCATGATCACCCTGATCCTGTCCATCGTGGGCTGGACCGAGCTGGCGCGCGTGGTGCGCGGCAAGATCCTGCAACTCAGGGTCGAGGACTTCGTGATGGCGGCCGGGATCGCCGGGGCCAAGGAGTTCACGATCATCCTCCGCCATCTGCTGCCCGGCTTCATGAGCTACCTGATCGTTCACCTGACGCTGGCGATTCCGTATATGATCCTGGGTGAAACCACGCTCAGCTTCCTCGGCATCGGGCTGCGACCCCCGGTAATCAGTTGGGGCGTGATGCTGCAGCAGGCGCAGAACATCCGCACCGTGGCGCTCAACGAGTGGCTGCTGATTCCGGCGCTGTTCGTGGTATTCACGGTGCTGTGCTTCAACGTGGTCGGCGACGGCCTGCGCGACGTGGCCGATCCCTATGCGACTCGACACATGTGAGTAAGGCCGTTACGGTATGCGGCGGCTGCGGGCGGTGGGCGCCCGCAGATCTTCCGGATCTACTACAAGGAGAAACATCGTGATGAAGAAGCGATTGTTCCTGGCGTCGCTGGTGACGGCGGCGCTGTTGATGACTGGCACGGCGTGGGCCGGCGGCCAGGAGGAGGGCGGTGGCGTCACGGCCACGGCCACGGCCACGGTGGCGAGCGGCACCTACAACGAGGCGCCGATGCTCGCGAAGATGGTGTCGAGTGGCGAACTGCCGCCGGTCGACGAGCGGCTGCCGGTCGAGCCGATGGTGCTGGAGGTGGCCGAGATAGGCAACTACGGCGGTACGTTCTTCGTGTTCGCCACCAACAACTCGCCCTGGAACGACCTGACCGAGGAACCGAGCCGCGGCCCGACGCTGTTGCGCATGGGCGCGGACGGCAAGATCGGCCCGGACGTGGCCAAGGACTACCTGCTTTCTCCGGACAACATGAGCCTCACCCTGTTCTTGCGGGAGGGCATGAAGTGGTCGGACGGCGCGCCGTACACCGCGCATGACTTCACGTTCAAGTTCTACGACATGTTCAAGCAGGAAGAGGTGGAGACCTGGGGCATCCGCTCGCAGATCGACAACGTGGTGGCGGTGGACGACTACACGGTGCGCTACGAGTTCAACCGCCCGTTCCCGGCGTTCCTGCTCGACATGGTGCACTGGCGCTCCACCGACTGGATGCTGTACAGCCCCAAGCACTACCTGAGCAAGTGGCACATCGCGTACAACGAAGATGCCAACGCGGTTGCCAAGGAGGAGGGCTTCGAGAACTGGGGCGAGGCGTTCAACAATCACGCCAGCTTCCGGCCCACCCATGACATAAACCGCCCGCGCGTCGACCCGTGGATGTTCACCGAGCAGACCACCACGATCCGCGCGTTCGTGCGCAACCCGTTCTTCCACCAGGTGGACCAGGCCGGCAACCAGCTTCCCTACGCGGACAGGATCGTCTCCGAGCTGGTCGAGAAGGAGACCTACGACCTGAAGATCATCGCCGGCGAGGCCGACGTCGCCTTCCTCTCCGCCACGCTGGACAACTACACCCTGTACAAGCAGAACGAGGCCGCCGGCAACTACGTGGTCAAGCTGATCCCGGGCGTCGAGGGCAACGAGGCGTCGTACGGCTTCAACCTCAACCACCCCGATCCGGTGCGCCGCGAGCTGTACAACAACATCAAGTTCCGGCAGGCGATGTCGCTCGGAATCGATCGCGACGAGATCAACCGAGTGGCTTTCTCCGGCTTCGCAACGCCGCGTCAGGCGTCGGTGCTTCCCGGCACCAGCTACTACCAGGCGGAGTGGGCGGAGAACAACCCGTATGCCCGCTACGCTCCGGACGAGGCCAACCGCATGCTCGACGAGCTCGGATTGGCGCGCGGCTCGGACGGCCTGCGGCGTGACTCCGAGGGCCGCACGATGCTGCTCACCATCGAGTATTCGTCGATCATCCACCAGGGCATTGCACTCGCCCATGAGCTGGTCAAGGAATTCTGGGAAGACCTGGGATTCGAGGTGCAGGTCAAGGAAGTGGGCGGCAACATTTGGGGCGAGCGCCGGCGGTCGCCGGATACCGACGTGATCAGCGGACCGGTGCATGGCATCGAGATGTACACGTTCCTGTCGCGCTATACGTTCGGCTTCGCCATCCGTGCGCCGCTGTGGTGGCTGTGGCTCGATGCCAACGACCGGGTGGCATCGGGACTGGCGAGCCTCGACGACTTCGAGGGCGGCGTGCTGCCCGGCGAAGAGCCGCCGGATGAGGTCAAGGAAATGGTCGCAATGGGCCGCAACCGCATCAACCTCGTCTACAACAGCGACGAGTACTTCGATGCCAGCACGGAATACCTGAGTTGGTTGTCCGACAATCTGTTCACGATCGGCACGGTCGGCATGTCGCCGATGGTGTTCATCGCGCGCCCCAACATCGGCAACACGCCCGAGATCCCGCACCCCTGGTTCGAGGAAACCCTGAACCTCAACTACTTCGCCGCGCAGTTCTTCTACAAGTAGGGCCTCCTACAACAACCGGGCCGCTTCCTCCCGGAAGCAGCGCGAAGCAATCGGCAGCGGCTGCCCATCCGGCGGCCGCTGCCTTGTTCCCGCCGCATCCACCCACCGCCGCCGGACCATGGGCAATGTCCATTATAGACCCCTATATTGTCAGTGGTTATGATCTAATAGGGGTGTATTATGGAAAGACTCGCCGAACAGGTCCTGCACCGGTGGCTTGATCGGCGCCGCCGCAAGCCGCTGGTGCTTCGCGGCGCGCGGCAGGTGGGCAAGACGACGCTCGTACGCCAATTCGCGGCCGCCTCCGGGATGGGCCTGTGCGAAGTGAACCTGGAACGCAACCTCTACCTCGACCGGGTGTTCGAGACCCTGGACACCGGCCGCATCACGCGCGAGTTGGAAGCGGTCGGGGGTCCGGCTGGCAGGGTCAATCCTGTTTCTCGACGAGGTGCAGGCGGCCCCGCATGCGCTGCAAGCGCTACGCTATCTCTACGAGGACCGCCCGGAGCTGCCGGTGCTGGCGGCGGGTTCGTTGTTGGAGTTCACCCTTGCCGATCACCCGTTCCCCATGCCCGTGGGGCGCATCGAGTACCTGCACCTGGGCCCAATGTCGTACTTCGAGTTCCTGAACGCTACCGATCCAGGGGCGGCCGAGCAACTCGCTGCACTGGACCTGGACACGCCGCTGGCGGAAGCGGCCCACCGCCGCCAGCTCCGGCGTTGCAGGGAATACCTGCTGGTCGGCGGCCTGCCGGAAGCCGTGCTGGCGCACAGGGAGACGGCAGGTTCGCCCCTCGAGGTGGCCGCCGTGCACCGGTCGATCGCGGAGACTTACCAGGACGATTTCGCGAAGTACGCCAGAGGCTCTCAACTTGTCCGCCTGCAGCGCCTGTTTCGCAGCATACCGGGATCGGTCGGGCGCAAGGTCGCCTACCACACCCTGGACGCGGACTCGCGCTCGGGCGAGGTGCGCGATGCGATCGAACTGCTGGTGAAGGCGCGGATCTGCAACCGCGTCGTCCACAGCCACTGCTCCGGCCTGCCCCTCGGCGCCGGCATCGACCACCGCACCTACAAACTGCTGTTCTTGGACGTCGGATTGATGAACCACGTCTGCGGCGTCGATGCACCGGCCGTCGATGCCATGGACGACACCCGCCTGGTGAACGAAGGCAGTATCGCCGAACAGTATGTTGGCCAGGAACTGGCGTCGTTCGGAGGCGGTGAGCGGCGCCCTGAACTGCACTACTGGCTGCGTCAGGGACGCAAGGGCAACGCCGAGGTGGACTACGTCATCTCACGGGGAGATTGGATCCTCCCCATCGAGGTAAAGGCAGGCCGCAGCGGCTCCATGAAGTCCCTGCTGCAGTTCGCGCACGAGAAACCGCCGCCGCTGGCCGTCCGCTTCGACGCCAACCCGCCGAGCCTGCAAACCATCCGCCACACCATCCGCACCGCCAACGCCCTGCAACCCGTCACCCTGCAATTGCTCTCCCTGCCGCTCTACGCCGTGCAATCCCTGCCACGCCTCATCGACCACCTCCGCACCAAGCAGCATGCTTCCGACACTCTTCTCCCAAACCGGTGAGTTGACATAATGTCATCTGGCAGTTTATATGTCATGTATGACACTGAGCATGGCGAGCTACAACGTCGCCGAAGCCAAGCGGCACTTCAGCGAACTCATTGATCGGGTATCCGACGGCGAGCGAATCCTCATCGCTCGTCGTGGCACGCCCGTGATGGCATTGGTTCCGCCGGACGAAGTGAGTCCGGCACGTCCCTCCCGTCCCGTTGGACTGGCGGCCGCGGCCGGCGCACTCTCCGATTGGCAGGGTCTCGACGACCTGGTCAGCGAGATCTACGCCGCGCGTGATCAGGCCACCGACCGTGCCGTTCCGCGTTTCGATTGACGGTGTATTGCTTCGATACCGACATCTTGTCGGCCGTTCTGCGCCGGCATCCACCGCTACATCTCGTTCGCCGGCTCGCCGTTACGCCGCCGTCGCAGCAGTTCACCACCTCCATCACCTACGGCGAAATGGTCTACGGCGCCGCCAAGCGCGGTTCCGATGCTCTCGCGGACCGCGTTCGCGCCTTGCTCCACCATCTAGTCACGGTAGTACCGTTCGACGTCGCGGCAGCAGAGCGCTACGGTCACCTCCGGGCGGAGCTTGAGGCGGACGGCATGCCACTTGCTGAGCCCGACCTGCGCATAGCTGCAATCTCGCTGACCCGTTCCCTGACCCTGGTTACCGCCAACACCCGCCACTTCAACCGCATCACCGGCCTCACTCTCGAAAACTGGCTTGCTCCGTGACCCTTCGAGTGACCGATGTGGTGTAGTCGGAAGCAGATGCGCACGAAAAATGACCTTGCTGAAGCATGTATAGAACCGACGTTTGAATGCTTGAATTGCCTGGGCTCTTGTGCTACCGTAGTGCCATGAGACGCACATCGCTGGAAGTCGACGAACAACAGCTTGCTCGGGCTCAGCAGGTACTCGGTACATCAGGAGTCAAGGACACGGTTGAGTTGGCGCTGCAAGAGGTGATCCGTGCGGCTCTCCGACGACGGCTAGCTGCTCGCATCCGATCAGGCGAAGGGATCGACCGTGGCGAGCAGATGTTCGAAGCGAGCCGAAGCTGGCACCGTTGAGGCTGTACCTGGCCGACACCAGCGCGTGGCACCGTGCGACGAAACCCACGGTCTCCGTCGCGTGGGAACGGCAGTTGATGACGGACACCCTCGCTACCTGTGCTCAAATCAGGCTTGAAGTGCTCTATTCGGCTCGCAGCGCCGACGACTACGAGAAGCTCAGCGCGGAATTGCTTGCGCTCCATCAACTCCCGTGTACAGCGGAACACTTCGAGCGGGCACTCGAAGTCCAACACCTGCTAGCCGGACGAGGCGGTCTGCACCACCGCAGCGTGAAGATAGCGGATCTGATAATCGCCGCCTGTGCCGAGACGGCGGGTGCAACACTGTGGCACTACGACGAAGACTTCGACCGTATCGCGGAGGTCACTGGCCAGCCCGCAGAGTGGATCGCCCCGCGAGGCACGTTATGAGAACTGAACTGTCGATGCGATAGCTCATGCTCTCGATGTCGATCTTCACTTTCGGGGGTCAAGGGCGGGCCTGGTACTCGCCGCGGGGGATGCGGAAGTAGAGCCAGAAGATCAGTGCGCTGACGACGGTGGTGGCCGTGGCCAGGTGATAGAAGCCCGGGAAGCCGAGGGCCGGGATCAGGTAGCCGCCGGCGAACGAGATCGACATGAAGCCCATGCCCATCGCCATCGCCATCACTCCCGAGGTAACCGTGCGCCGACTCGCCGGCACGATCTCCATGTGCAGTACCGCGGACACCGACTGGGTGATCGACCGCAGTCCGACCACCAGCGTGAAGCCGAGTCCCGCCGCGGCCCAGTGCGGGACGGTTGCCAGGATCACCATGCCGGCAGCGGTAAGCAGGCCGGTGACCACGATCACCGGTACCTTGCCGGCGCGCGCGGCCAGTGCCGGTGCGATCAGTGCAGCCGGTCCCGCGGCCACCGTTCCGATTGCAAGCAGCACCCCGATGCGCGCCGGCGAAGCCGCGAGGTCCACCTCCAGGTAGACGTTGATGAACGTGCGCGCCGCCCCTTCGCCGGCGGAGCGCAGCAGGGCGGTGAACGCAAGCACGAAGATCAACGCGTACAGGGCGCCTTCCGCGCTCCGCCCGCCGGGCGACGGACCGATATCCTCCGCCTGCGGCGGGCCGCGCTTTGCCGGCTCGCGGTCGCTGGTGCGCGCCACCGCGGGAACGGTCGGCAGCAGGACCACCCCCGCCAGGATCAGGGCGACCGCGAACGGCTCCGGGTGGCTCAGATCCCGCCCGAGCAGGGGCGCGATCCAGCCCGGCAGCACGCCGGAGACGATGCTGCCGGCGAAGCCGGTGAGCGGCGGCAGCGCGGACATGAATGCGAACGCGTAGGTCCGCTCCCGGGGGCCGGTGGCCGCCACCATGTAGGGATAGGCATTCACGATGTAGCAGGCAAACCCCATTCCGGAGAGCACGCGCATGGCGATGATGCCCACGTCGCGCGGCGTGCCGGACAGGATGGTGCCGGCCACCGGGACGAGTGTCATTCCCGCCGCCACCAGGGCCATGCCGATCGCCGCGGTACGGCGCATCCCGAGGCGCCCTCCGATTGCGCCCGCCGGCAGGGAGCACGCCGCGAAGGCAAGGGCAATGCCGCCGTTGACCAGGCCGATGTAGTCGGTGCCGTAGCCGAGCCGCAGCAGGTACAGGTTGAGCAGCACCGAAACGAAGCCGAAGTAGCTGAACCCCACGATGCCCATGGCGAACAGGTACCGGTACACGTCGGGGTGGAGGGTGCGCAGTGCCTGGCGCAGGTTGGTCATGGTCCGCTCGACTCCGGCTGACCGGCTGCTACCGTGCGGCGGTCAACTTCCGGCAGCCCGTGACGGAACCCGGCGTCGCATGCTCGCATGCAGCCGGTGTTCGTCGGACTGCCATGGCTCACGAGCGCTGCGCCGGAACGGTGGCGGCCGGCTGTTCGGCGGTCAGCCGGTACTCGCCCTGCGGCACGCGGAAGTACTGCCAGAAGATCAGTGCGCTAAGCGCGGTAATGAGGGCGCCCAGCAGGTAGAGACCCGGGAATCCCAGTGCCGGGATCAGGTAGCCGCCGCCGAGTGCCATCGAGCTGAACCCCAGCCCCATCGACATCGACGTCACCCCCGAGGTGAGCCCGCGCCGGCTCGCCGGCACGATCTCCATGTGTACCAGGCTGGTAACCGACTGGGTGACCGAGCGCATGCCGACCACCAGGGTAAAGCCGATGCCCGCCGCCAACCAATGCGGCACCAGCGCCATGATCACCAAGCTGGCGGCGGTGATCGCGGTGGTGACGACGATGACCGGCACCTTGCCCGCGCGCGCCGCAATCGCCGGGGCGCACAGCGCCGCCGGCCCCGCCGCCAGTTGCCCGAACGCCAGCAGCAGGCCGATGCGCGACGTCGACGCACCCAGATCCAGTTCCAGGTAGACGTTGAAAAACGACCGGGCGGCGCTCTCGCCCGCCATGCGCAGCAGCGCGGTGATGCCCAGGAAGAAGACCAGCAGAAAGAAGGCACCGTCGGCGCGGCGCACCTCGCGGGCGGTACGGCGCCGCGCGGTGCCGGTGCGGCGCCGCTTCGGCGGGTCCAGGTCGCGCGTGCGGGCCACGATCCACAGGTTGGGCACCAGGATCACCCCGGAAAATACCAGGATGAGAGCGAACGGCAGAGGATCCGCGCTGTCCAGCCGCAAGCCGTTCGCGATCCACCCGGGCAAGGCACCCGAGATGATACTCCCGGCAAAGCCGGCCACCGGCGGTATCGCGGCCAGCAAAGCGAACGCGTAGGGACGGTCACGGACGTCGGTCGCCGCCACCAGGTACGGGTAGGAGTTGACCATGTAGAGGGAAAACCCGATCCCCGACAGCAGCCGCATGGCGATGATGGCGACGTCGCGCGTGCCACCCGCCGGCAGCAGCGCCACGATCGGCACCAGCGTCACGCCGGCGGCCAGGAATCCCATCCCTCCGACCACCGCGCGCCGCATCCCGAAGCGGCTGCCGAACGCACCGGCCGGAAGCGAGGAGGCGGCGAAGGCGATCGCCGTGCTGCCATTCACCAGGCCGATGAAGTCGGTGCCGTAGCCCAGGCGCAACAGGTACAGGTTGAGCAGCACCGTCACGAACCCGAAGTAGCTGAATCCCACCAGGGTGGAAGCGACCAGGTGCCGGTACACGTCGGCATGGAACTGGTGCAATGCGCTGCGCAGATTGGTCATCCGGGCCGGTCCTCAGGTTCTCTCGCTTTATGCGTCGTTCCAGACTGAACGAAGCCGGTGAATGCGCAGCCGCTCGAGAGTCACCGAACCGCCGCTGGCAAACACGCGGATCCCGCCGCCGAACGGGGTGGGGAAGACCAGCGTCGAGATCACCACCTCACCGCCGTTGGCGATCGTCTCCACCGACGACCAATCGGTCAGCACGCGCAGGACGATGCGGCCGTCGGACGGCGCCAGCGGCGCCCGGTATTCCTGAGCGAACTCCTCGTCGTACACGGTGCCGGCGGTGCGCCGATCGACCGCCAGTTCCGCCGCCGCCACGTCGTAGGTGATCCGCGTGCGCTCGCCGGCGATGCGGTGACTGCGATGCGCGAACACGTAGATGGTGCGCTCGCTGGCCATCACCTCAAGGCCGAAGCGTGTGGCGCTGCCGACTCGAAACTCGGCCTCGATCTCGACGCACGTTCCGTCCAGGTCCGGCTTGAACGGCGTGCCCTCACGAACGGTGATCCCCTCGTGCAGGCAACTTTGCTCGCGCAGCGCGGCCACCGCAATCGGATTCTGAAACAGACGTACGCCGTGGGCGGTGGTCCGCAGCGTCAGCTCGCGCGGCAGTGACATCGAGCCGTTCCAGGGGCGCGTGGGAACGATGTCGAGGCGGCGGGCGTAGCGCCACGCCATCATCCAGTCGATCATGATTCGGCGCCCGCCGGGCGCGTCGCTCCAGGTCTGGGAAGCGTAAGCATCGGGACCGAAGTTCATCGGGATCGCTTCCGTCTCCGGCGTGAAGGTCCGCCCGTCGAACGAACCGAGGTGATAGTATCTTCCCGCTAGAGTGAGCACCCACTTTGACGGCTTCGTGTCACCATCGACCGATAGCTCGAACAGGTCGGGACACTCGCTGCGCACTCCTTCGACGGCGCTCTCAAATCGCCAATCAAGCAGGTTGGGGGAGGAATACAGGCACAACTGGTCGCTGGTCAGCACCATCACCCAGCGCCCGGTCGGCGCATGCCAGAACACCTTGGCGTCCTTGAGCTGGCCCGGCTCGCCGGGATCGAGCAGCGGGTTGCGGTCGTGCAGCTTGTGCCACGTGCGCCCGCGGTCGCTGCTGTACGCCAGGGCCGGTGCTTCCCACACATCGTAGCGCACGTACACGTAGATCAGCACCAGCCCCGGCCGGCCGCCGAACAGTCCTGACGTGTCGTGCCAGTCCACCACGCCGCATCCGGTCGAAATACCCCCCAGGTCGTCAGGGCCGAGTTGCAGCGGCATGTGGCGCCAGTGCAGCAGGTCGGTACTGATCGCGTGACCCCAGTAGAGCAGATTGGGATCCTGGTCGAGGTCGAACGGGTTGTACTGGTAGAACAGGTGGTACTCGCCGTCGAAGTACACCAGTCCGCACGGATCGTTGGTGAAGTTCCGCTCCGGCGAAAAGTGGTACTGCGGCCGGAACTTCTCCCGGTAGTAGGTGATCGGTTGCGTCATGTACTTGCCGACTATTCCTTATCCAAAGAAGAAATGACGGCGGCGGTGAAGGCGCGGGTGCCGAGGGAGCCGCCCAGGTCGGCGGTGCGCGTGGCCGGGTTGGCGAGCGTGCGGTCCAGCGCGGCGGTGATGCGGGCCGCTGTACCAGCCAGGTCGGCTCGCTCATGCCGCTCGGCCAGCCACTCCAGGAGCATGGCCAGCGACAGCAGCATCGCGGTCGGGTTGACCCGGTCCCGGCCGGCGATGTCGGGCGCGGAGCCGTGCTGCGCCTGGGCGCAGGCGTGCTGGTCGCCCGCGTTCAGCGAGCCGGCCAGCCCCAGGCTGCCGGACAGTTCCGATGCCAGGTCGGAGAGGATGTCGCCGTGGAAGTTGGTGGTGCACAGCACGTCGAAGCGCGCCGGTTCGCGTACCAGGAGCGCGGCGGCGGCATCCACCAGCACCTCGTCAAGCTCCACGTCGGGGTAGTGTTCCGCAACCGCGCGCACCACGCGCAGGAACAGGCCGTCGCTGAGGACGAAGTTGTTGGCCTTGTGGATAGCCGTCACCTTGCGCCGCCGGCGGCGCGCCAAGGCGAACGAGCGGCGCGCGATGCGGCGGCACGCGGCCGCGCTGATCTTGCGCACCGACAGCGCGGTGTCCGCGTCCGGCATGAACTCGCCGCTGCCGGCGTACATGTTGCGGTCGGGGTAGAACCCCTCCGTGTTCTCGCGCACGATCACCAAGTCGAAGTCGCCGACCGGACCGCTGAGCCCGGGCCGGGTGCGTGCCGGGCGGATGTTGGCGTACAGGTCGAGGCCGGTGCGCAGCGTGGCGGACACGTTGACGCCGCCCTGATCGCGCGCGGGGTAGCGCATGTGGTCGATCGGGCCGAGGATTACGCCGTCGGCCGCACGCGCCCTCTCCAGTGTTTCCTCGGGCAAGGTGGTACCGTGCACCGCCAGGGCGGCAAGGCCGATCTCGGCCGTTTCCCGCTCCAGGTCCAGGGGCCAGCGGTCGGCGACCGCATCCAGCACCGCCACGGCGGCCTCGGTGACCTCGGGACCGACCCCGTCGCCGGGCAGTACCAGCAGCTTCATCCCGTCTCCCAATCGTGTCGCGCCGTGACTCAGCCGCCGGCCGCAGCCAGCAGCGCCTTCATGTAGCCGAGTGCGTAGGCGGTGGCCACCGGCTTGTCGGTGGGCAGGGCCATCGTATCGGTCGGGTCGGTCGCCATCGGCGGGGTGTGGTCGAGAATCATGGAGCCGTTGTAGCCACCGTGGCGGAACAGCCGCATCAGGACGTTCATGTCCTGGTAACCCTCGTCGACGAAAGTCTCGTGGAAGCGCGGCAGCGGCGCGCTCACGTTGCGGAAGTGGACGATGAAGATCTTGTCACGGGCCAGGAAATCGCCGATCGCGGCCTCGATGTCGCCGAATGCGGTGCCGCCCTCCAGCCAGCAGCCGGTGCAGAACACCATCCCGAGATGGGCGGAATCGGCGATCTCGAACGCCCGCTCGTAGCTCTCCCGGGAACGGATGATGCATGGGATGCCGGCGACCTCCGGCAGCGGCGGGTCATTGGGGTGCAGCGCCAGCCGCACGCCGGTCTGCTCCGCCACCGGGATGATGCGTTCCATGAAGTACGCGAAATTGTCCCAGATCGTCTCCTCGTCGTACGCGCGGCCATGGCTGAACGGCTGTCCGGCCAACTCGGAGCCGTCCACCGCGCGCGCCGGAGCGCCGCCACGCGCCACCGACGGGGTGCTGCTCCACACGCCGTCCGGCTCGAAGGTGAAGGTGGTGGTATGGATTTCGGCAGCGCTCAGGTTGCGCAGGTATACTGCAAACCGGTCGATCGCTTCGTCGCGCCCCGGCAGTGCCAGGTGGATCAGGTCGCACTTGGCCAGGGTGCGGTGGCCGGCGTTGAATAGTGTCAGGCCGGCGCTCTCCACCCGTCGGCGCAGGGCCGTCAACTCCGCCGCGCCGCTCAACTCGTCCGGCACCCAGGTGTAGACGTGGGCTATGCCGAGTTCGTTGGCGAAGCGCAGAATGTCATCGTCCGGGCGCGGCGGGATGAGCATGCACAGCTTGATGCCGGGGCTCAATTCGACGGTGGCAGCCGGGACAGGTCCGTCCCCGCTCGAGCGCGCCTCCATGCCGCTAGCGCGCGCCGAGCTGCTTGAGGCAGGCGTTCAGGTAGCCGTAGCTCTCCGCCGCGATGATCGCCACCTCGGCCAGGCTCAGCCCCGCCTTTGCGGCGCCGATCACCTCCAGGCTGGCGGCGCCCTCATAGCCGGCGTCGGCGAGCACCTTGCAGTAGCCGAACAGGTCGATGTCGCCGCGGCCACACGCCTGCAGCGGCGGCGCGCCCGGGCCCTGCTGGCGTCCCTTGCAGTCGCGGATGTGGCTGTGGCGTACCCGCGACACCACTTGCTGCAGCGCCTCCTTGGGCACCTCGCCGGCGCGGTGGATGTGGCTCGGGTCCATGTTGACGCCGAACCCCGGCGACGGGATGGCATCCATCGCCGCCAGCGTTGTGGGCGTGTCGTACACCGCGCTGCCCACGTGCGCCTTGCACACCACGGTCACGCCGAACTGCGCCGCCGCCTCGGCCAGCTCCGCCAGGCGCCCGATACGCTCGCGCAGGTCGTCGGGGTCGCCGCTGGTGCCGCCGGATCCTACCGCAACCACCGGGATGCCCAGCTCCGCGCCCGCCTCAAAGGCGCGCAGGCAGCGGTCGTCGCCGCGGTCGGCGGTCTCCATCGACACCGGCTTCAGCCCGGTATCGGCCAGAACAGACCGCACGTCCGCGGCCTGCTCGCGCCAGCGGTCCACCTGCAGGTGCTCGCACATCCCCGGAATCGCGGCAATCTCGATGCCGTCGTAGCCGGCGGCGGCGATATGACGGGCGGCGGTGGCGAAGTCGAACGCATCGAACAGAACCGAATTGACGGCGAGGGAAATCATGTGCTTCTCCGTGGCTGGTTTGGATGCGGGAGATCCGTACCGCGAGCGAGCGGCAGCCGTGCTGCCGCGGACATAGCATACGGCCGCGCCGGCACCTCCGGGAACGCGTGTCACTCACTTTCGGCACCAGGCACGAACGCCAACGAGACAGGTGGACACGCGCCCCGGCAAACCGGCAGGCTCGGGCTCATGATCACCGCACTTGGCTACCTCGGGGTCCGCACCGACCGGCTGTCGGACTGGTCGGACTATGCGAGCCGCCAGTTGGGAATGCAGGCGGTCGACCGCGGCGCCGGCCAGGCGGCCTTTCGCATGGACGACCGGAAGCAGCGCCTGATCGTGACCGCGGAACCCGGCGACCTCCTGGCGTGCATGGGCTGGGAAGTCGCGGACGGCGCATCTCTGGACCGACTGTGCGCACGTCTCTCCGATGCCGGCACAGAGGTCAGTCAGGGCACCCGTGCTCTTGCCGACCGACGCTTCGTGACCGGCCTGGCAATCGCGCACGACCCTGCCGGCAATCGCCTCGAGTTCTTCCATGGCCCGATGCTGACCGAAGATCCCTTCATACCGGGCCGGCACATCTCGGGCTTCAAGACCGGACCCCTCGGCATGGGCCACGCGGTCCTGCACACCGACGACATCGACACATTACTGCCGTTCTATCGCGATACGCTCGGTTTCCGGCTCAGTGACTACGGGCTGGAGCCGATTCCGCTCTACTTCTTTCACGTGAACGGCCGCCACCACAGCTTCGCGGTACTGGGCACCGGGCAGAGCGGCTTCCACCACTTCATGGTGGAGTACATGAATCTCGACGACGTCGGTCAGGGCTACGACCTCGCCCAGCAGTCCGAGGGCACCGTAGCGTACACGCTCGGCCGCCACACCAACGACTGGATGACGTCATTCTACACGCACACGCCATCCGGCTTCTTCGTCGAGACCGGGTGGGGCGGGCGGATCATCGAGCCGGACAGGTGGCAGGTCCAGGTGATGGAGCACGGACCGAGCTTCTGGGGCCACGACCGCGCCCATCTGCCGGAGGAGGAGCGCCGGGCGTACCGCGAGCTGAGGCTCGGTATAGCCAGAGGAGGCATGCAGGCACCGCCGCCCACCGACTGCCCGTGGCTGTGGGGCGCGCTCAGCGGAAACCGGCTGGTCTGAACACGCCCGTGCCACGCGAGCGTCGGGGGCCCTACGACGCCGCCGTCGTCGGCTTCGGGCCCACCGGAGCGGTGCTCGCCAACCTGCTGGGGCTGTGCGGGTTACGGGTCGTGGTCCTGGAACGAGAGGCGGAGATCTACCGCCTGCCTCGTGCCGTCCACTTCGACGGCGAAGTGATGCGCATCTTCCAGACCATCGGCGTCGCGGATCGGGTCGCCGCGGTGTCCCGGGTCAATGCCGGCATGCGGTTCGTCGATCCCGACGGCAGGCTGATACTCGACTGGCCCCGTCCGCAGCAGGTCGGGCCCCAGGGCTGGCACCCCAGCTACCGCTTCCACCAGCCCGACCTGGAGGCGATTCTGCGTGACCACCTGCGCAGCATGCCGAACGTCGACGTGCTCCTGGGTACGGAGGTGATGTCGATCGATCCGGGTGAGCGACTCGCCGCGGTCACCTACCGCGAAGACGAGCGGCGGCATACGCTGGCGGCGAGTTACGTGGTGGGTTGCGACGGCGCGCGGTCGCTGGTCCGCGAGCGGATCACCGACCGTGCCGAAGACCTGGGGTTCCACGAGCGCTGGCTCGTGGTCGACCTGTTGCTGAGCGGCGAGCGGCCGGACCTGGGCGATTTCACGATCCAGTACTGCCATCCCGGGGCTCCCGCGACCTACGTCCGGGGTCCGGGCCGGCGGCGCCGCTGGGAGATTTTCATCGCCGACCTCCCAGACGCACAAGCGCTCGCGCCGGAGCACGTCTGGCGCCGCCTGGCGCGCTGGCTGACACCCTCCGACGCCGTAATCGAGCGGGCGGCGGTGTATACGTTCCACTCGGTCATTTCGTCGCGCTGGCGCCGGGGCCGGCTGCTGATCGCCGGCGACGCCGCTCACCAGAGCCCGCCGTTCATGGGCCAGGGCATGTGTGCCGGAATCCGCGACGCCGCGAACCTGGCCTGGAAGCTCGCCCTCTGCATCCGACAAAGGCACGACGACGCCCTGCTCGACAGCTACCAGAGCGAACGCCATCCGCACGTCCGGGCCTTCATCGAGGGCGCCGTCGCCCTCGGCCGGCTGGTCAATGCGTCTGACAGCGAGGCGGCCCTCAAGTCAGCCTTCCGGCAACCGGACGGTTCGTACAGGATGACCACCATCTCACCCCGCCTCGGCCCAGGCCTGTGGCACGCCAGTTCCGATGCGGCCGGCTACATCTCCCGGCAGCTACGCACACCCGCCGGCAACCTGTCGGACGAATTCGTAGGATACGGCCCGGCCCTCCTCGCCGACAGCTCGCTGCTGGCGCAGTGGAAAGGAGGAGCGAGCGCCGTAGAGGAGGGGATCCACGTCTGGACCCTCGGCGAACTGGACGGAGCCACCGAGTACCTCGCTGAACTCGGAGCAAGTGCCGTAGCCATCCGCCCTGACAGATATCTCCACGGCACGGCCAACGATCCCGCGGCACTGGATACCCTGGTCAATGAACTCCCGCTGAACCCGCATCCACCGTCGACATCGGCGACTCCTGCTACCGCAGCAACGGCGACAGGTCCACCTGGATCCGTTTGATCCGCACTTCCTGGTCGGCGACCTCGAAGAAGATGCTCGCGGGAAGGCTGTCGCGGACTGCTCCACACTTCGCGTCGGGCTTGGGATCTGGATCCTTATTGGGATCGTAGATCAACGTGACCGCCACGCGCCCGGCAACGACACACTCGCCGTTATCCACTACGGCGCTTTCCGAGTATGCCGTAACTCCCTCGAACTTGATAATATCTGCCAAAGGCCCGAGTTCGTCCCATTCGGGCTTCTCATCCAGCGCATAGTCCCGAGCGGCGTCATACAGCTTACGTGGGAGTTCCGCGAACCAGACGGGTGCAGACTCGATCTTCATGGCTTCACCCAGGTAGGGTACCAGTCTCGTACTGCCACTTCAACGTCCGTGCCAGCCCGTCCAGGTCTGGCATCACATGAGCGTCATCAATCCCGAGGTTGTGGAGCCCGCGCAACAGTAACTTCTTCAATTCCTTAGGGATATCGAAGTGTGCGAGGTCGATCTCCTTCGTCTGCACTCCCCAGGACCGATCGGGGTGCGCGTGGATGCTGAACAACCCTCTTTGGTTGACGATTCTCCCGGCGAGTGCGCGCGGCCTGATCATCTTGGCGGTTTCAATCTCGAGTGGATCGATATCTTGCTGATCGTTCGACTCGTAGAAGCCGACCGACCGTGTCTCAATCGCGATTACCTGACCATCCATCTCGCACGCTTGCGAATGAGCCGTCTGACACGCGAAGAAGCATGCTACTAGCGAGTTTGACGTCCAATCCAGAAGCCGCGTGGGCAGGCCGTGATGCTGCGCCAGCGCGAGCCAGTCCCAGTCGGTCATTCCTGCTGAGTTTACGTATGGCTCCGCCAGTCTCCGAAACTGCTCCAGCAGCAGGCGCTCCCAGTCCAGGCTGTACGAACCGTCCCTACCGACCGACGGTTGCAGCCGCCATTCCTTGTTGCGCTGGCCTCGAAACACCCACTCGTTTGCTGGATGGTCCTGCGACCATCGTACGAACTCGGCGAGCTTGTCGCCAGCGGGTAGGCTCTTACCGGCACGTGCCGTGACTTTGCCAACAGCCTCCGACAGGGAGACAACGCCAACTATGGGGGAGGCGTCACCGGCAACAGTTTTCATGTGGCGCTACTCGCTCGACGATGCTGCGGGGCATCGGTGGTGGTACAACTCAACCGTGTCAGTCATTATGTCCGGAGGCGATGTTGGATACAAGCTCCCGTGACGTAGTTTCGGTGAGGGTGCGGACGTTGCGGGAGGACGATCTGGGGAATGGGTTCCTGGAGGCGCTGGATGCGTTGCGGCCGGCCAGCGACCTGGCGCCGGAGCGGGCGCTGGAGGTGTTCCGGCGCCTGGACCGCAACCAGGACTGTGTGGTGGCGGTGGCGGAGGTCGGCGGCCGCGTGGTGGGCGCGGCAACCCTGCTGGTCGAGCACAAGTTCATCAACCAGGCGGGCAGGGCGGGGCACATCGAGGATGTCGCGGTGGCGGTCGAACAGCAGGGGAGGGGGATCGGACGCGCGCTGGTTCGCTATCTCCTGGAGCGGGCTCGGGAAGCGGGCTGCTACAAGACCATCCTCGACTGCGCCGACGACGTGGTGCCGTTCTACGAAGGGCTTGGATTCCAGCGCCGGACCAACGGGATGGACTATCGGCACGGTTAGCCCGCCGGCCTGCGGCCAATCGTGCTACACTGCGGCCTCGATATCGATTACGCCTCGACAAGGAGATTCGAGTGAGAACCAATTCGCTGCGCAACAAGCTGAACACCAACGAGATTTCGGTGTGTACGCGCATCTTCAACCCCGATCCGGTGAGTGTGGAAGTGCTCGGCCAGACGCGCCAGTTCGACTACGTCGAGTTCGTCGCCGAGTACGGCTCGTTCGACCTGCACGACCTGGACAACGTGTGCCGCACCGCCGAGCTGTATGGACTCGGCTCGATGATCAAGATCGACCAGAGCCACCAGGCGTTCCTCGCCCAGCGCGGCATCGGCGCCGGTTTCGAAGCGGTGCTGTTCACCGACTGCCGTTCCGCCGAGGACGTGCGCGAGTGCGTGCGCGTCGCCCGTCCGGACACTCCGGAGGACAGCGGCCTGTACGGCGCGGCGGCGCGCCGCAACGTGCCGATGGGGTCGGGCGGCAGCCCGGCCTACGTGCAGGCGATTCGCGACATCGTGGTGGCGGTGATGATCGAGAAGAAGGGCGCCGTCGACGAGCTGGAGGAGATTCTGGCCATTCCCGGCCTCGACATGGTGCAGTGGGGTGCCACCGACTACTCGATGAACACCGGCCACATCGGCGAGCGCGACCACCCCGAGGTGCGGGAAGCCCACGACCTCGTGTTCCGGCGCTCGCTGGAGTGCGGCGTGCACCCGCGCGCCGAGATCGGCAGCCCCGACCTGGCGCAGAAGTACCTGGATCTGGGCGTTCGCCACTTCTCCATTGGCGCCGACGTCAGCATCCTCGGCGGCTACTGGAGCACCACCGGCGCACAACTGCGCAACGTTCTCGGCGTCCCGGTCTGATAGCGGGACCCGACGCACCGCGCTGCCTCCGCAGTAGGCCCCCTATGCGTGCCCGGCAAAGGCTGAGCAGCCGGAACAGGCCGCCCGGCGCTCGGAAGCCCGGCGACAAGCCGTCACGCCCGCCGGCAATCGCGGACGCCCCGCGCCTTGCGCGGCAGCGGTGACGCCCGTGGAGCGCAGCTGCGGCCGCGCAACGGCCCGCCGGCGGCGCCGCTTGCGGCTCGGGCGGCCTACGACTCCAGCACTTCCGGGTTGAGCACTTCCGGGTTGACGATGGCCTGGGGCCGCTGCCCGGCCAGCACCGCGATCACGTTGTCCACGGCGAGGCCGCGCATCGCCTTGCGGGTCTCGTGGGTCGCGGTGGCCATGTGCGGAAAGATCACCACGTTGGGCAGCGTGAGAATCGGATCGTCCGGGTCCGGCGGCTCCGGGGCCAGCACGTCGAGGCCGGCGCCGGCGATGCGGTTCTCCTGCAGCGCCGTCGTCAGGGCCGCCTGGTCCACCACGCCGCCGCGCGCCGTGTTGACTAGGTAGGCGTCGCGCCGCATCAGGGACAGTTCGCGCGCCCCGATCAGGTGGCGTGACGAATCGTTCAGGTCCATGTGGATCGAAACGAAGTCCGCCTCGCGCAGCAGGTCGTCGAGTGGCCGGCGCGGCGCCACCGGGGCGTCGGCCGGCGGGTTGTCGAATATGTCGTACCACACCGCCTTCATGCCCAGCGCCAGCATGCGCCGCGTCACCTCGCGCCCGATGCGTCCGAAGCCGACCACGCCGAGCGTCTTGCCGGCAATGTCGTGGGCCAGGTCGGGCATCGGCTCGCGGCGGCCCCAGGCGCCGCTGCGTGCGAACCGCTCGAACTCCAGCAGGCGGCGCGCCAGGATAAGGATCAGCGCTACGGTCAGATCCGCGACGGCGGCCGTCAGCACGCCGGGCGTGTTGCATACCGCGACCCCACGCGCGGTCGCCGCCGCCACGTCGATGAAGTCGTAGCCCACGCTCGACGTAGCGACCACGCGCAAATCCGGCCCGGCGTCGAGAAACTCGTCATCGACCCGGAAATAGCCGAGAAACGCCTGCGCCGACGGAAGCGCCTCCAGCACCTGCTCGCGGGGCGCCCCCACGAGCGACACGATCTCCCCGGCGGCGGCAAGCCGCGCCTCGAACTCGGGCTCCAACTGCAGCGTGGTGACGATTCGTGGTTTTTCGTTCATATCTGGACGCGCATCCTAATCGCTGTCCCGCCGTGCGTCCACCGCAACGACCTGCGAAACAAACCGGAACTACCGGCGCGTTTGTTGTAGGATGTACGCCATGGCAACCACGGAGCCGCTGCTGGCGGCACAGGGACCGGCGAGCGCGGGGATCGTACGCGCACTCGAGAGCGCCGGAATCGACATGGTGTTCGGCATCATCGGCGGCAACATGGGGCGGCTGTACGATGCCCTGTACGACCGCCAGGAGGCGATCCGCGCCGTCCTGGTGCGCCACGAGCAGCTCGCGAGCGTAATGGCCGAGGTGTACGGCCGGCTGACCGGCAAGCCGGGCGTTGCCATCGGCCAGGGCGCCTTCATGCTCGCCAACGCCCTGCTCGGCACGCTCGAAGCACACATGGGCAGCTCCCCCATGCTGTTGTTGACCGACCTGTCCGACCAAGCGCCCTATTCGCAGCACGCGCCGTATCAGAGCGGCACTGGCGACTACGGCTCGTTCGACACGCGCAACGCACTCGCCGCGGTCACCAAGTACACGACGGTGGCCTACCACGCCGTGCAGGCGGTGCAGAACACCCAACTCGCCATCAAGCACGCGCTCAGCGGCGAGCGCGGCCCGGTAGGGGTGATCTACCACAGCGCTGCCCTGGGCGGCACGGTAGGACCGGACAGCCGCCCGGCGCTGTACCCGACCGGGCGCTATCTCCCGGCCAAGGCCCACGGCGGCGACGCGCAGGTGCGGGCCGCGGCCGCGGCTCTGGTGGGCGCACGGCGGCCCGTGATCGTGGCCGGCAACGGCGTGCGCATCGCCGGCGCCTACGCCGAGCTGGCCGCCCTTGCCGAGTTGCTGGCGGCTCCCGTCGCGACCACCGCCTCCGGCAAGAGCGTGTTCGCGGAGACGCACGAGCTTGCGCTCGGCGTACTGGGCAGCTTCGGGCAGGCCACCGCCAACGTCACCGTGGGCGAGGCCGACCTGGTCTTGGCGGTCGGCACCCGCCTGAACCCGTCCGACACCGCCAACGAGAACCCGAAGCTGATCGATCCGCGCCGCCAGACCCTCATCCAGGTGGACGTGGAGCCGAAGAACGCCTCCTGGTCGTTCCCCTGCGATCACACCGTCGTCGGCGACGCCGCCCTGGTGCTGGCGCAACTGCACGACGCGGTCACCGAGGCCGGCGCCCCGTCGGAGGAGGCACGCTCCCGACGCAAGGCGGAACTGGACGCCACCCGGCGCGAGCAGGCGTTCTTCAGCGGTCCCGACTACCACTCCGACGAGAGCCCGGTGATGCCGCCGCGTCTGTTCACGGAGATCTGCAACGCCACCGCCGAGGACGCGTTCATCACCTGCGACGCCGGCGAGAACCGCCTGTTCATGACCCACTTCTTCCAGACCCGCAGCGCCGGCTCGCTGATCATGCCGGGCATCGGGGCGATGGGTTACGCCATCCCGGCCGCGCTGGCCGCCAAGCTGGTGTACCCCGACCGCCAGGTGCTGGCGGTGACCGGCGACGGCGGCTTCGGCATGGCGATGAACGGCCTGCTGACCGCGCGCGACGAGAACATCCCGATCGTGGTGGTGGTGCTCAACAACAGCGCCCTCGGCTGGGTCAAGCACGGCCAGCAGGAGCGCGTGATCGCCAGCGAGTTCGCGCCCACCAACTTTGCCGACGTGGCGCGCGCGATGGGCTGCAACGGAATACGCGTGGAGTCTCCCGGCGACCTGCCGGACGCATTCGCGGAGGCGCTCGCCGCACCGGTCGCCACGGTCATCGACGTGGTCACGTCTCGCCGCGTCACCTTCCGCGACGTGACCAGCCCACTGACCCTTGGTTAGCTGCCCAACCGCCACTCCGCGGCGTCAGTGCCCAACCGCCACTCCGCGGCGTCAGTGCCCAACCGCCACTCCGCGGCGTCAGTGGTACAGGCCGCCATCGATCGGGATGGTGCAACCGGTCACGTAGTCGGACAGGTCGGTAACCAGGAACTCCACCACCTTCACGCAATCCGCGATGGTGCCTTCGCGGCGCAGCGGGATGCGCGGGGCGAGGTGGGCCCGGTCGCCAAGGCGTCCGGTGCGAATGATGCCGGGCGCAATGCAGTTGACGTTGATGCCGTGCGGGCCAAGTTCCTGGGCCAGGGCCCGCGTATAGTGCACAATGGCGGCCTTGGCGGTGCCGTAGGGATGGTAGCCACCTGAAGCCACCAGCCCCGCGGTGCTGGACACCGTGACGATCTTGCCGCCGCCGCGGCGCTTCAGATGCGGCACCACGGCCATGCAGGTGTACATGCAGGTCATCAGGTTGATCTCCAGCACCCGCGTCAACACCTCTTCCGGGCAGTCGCTCGCGGTCGCCTGCGTGTTCACGTCGGTGCGCCCCGGCGCGGCCTCTCCGTCAGCATCCCCGGTGCCGGGCGCTTCGTCGGCGAACCGGGTGGTGCCCCCGCCGGCGTTGCACACCGCGATGTCGATGCCGCCCAACTCGCCGGCCACCGCGGCGACCGCCCGCTCGGCGGCGGTTCGGTCGGCCAGGTCGACCTCGCGTGCCAGCGCCCGGACCCTGTGCGCCGCGCATTCCTCTTCGACGGTGGCGGCGGTCATCTGGTTGCGCTCGAACTCGTACACCCCGGCGGCGTCGAGATTGCGGTCGAGAATCGCCACGTCGGCACCCAGTTCCGCCAGCCGTAGCGCATAGCCGCGCCCCAGGCCACGGGCGCCGCCGGTGACCAACGCCACCTTGCCGCTCAGCCGGCGGTTCACGACGCCAATCCCGCGCCCAGCGCGCATCCGCGAGACCGAGCCGACCGGTCGCGTCCCTCACTGCCGCCACCGTGCGCAATCCGGCCGACAAGCCCCGCGGCAAGGCGGACGTCGCGGCCTCCGGCACGATCTCGCCGGTCGAACCCGCCGGCAAAACCGCCGGTGCGGTACGCCACTGCGAGTCTTCCGGCCTGCCGGCGGCGCCCGTGCATCGCCCCTCTCCGCTGCTCCGAAGCGAGGGCCACGGTCACTGCACCTCGACGCCGGCCACTGCCAGGGCGGCAGTCAGCTCGGCGTAGCCGATGCGCGCGTAGGTCAGCGGGTTGGCCTTGGCCGGATCCTGCTCCGCCTCCACCACGGCCCACCCGGCATAGCCGATCTCCGCCAGCAGCCGTGCCACCGCCCGGAAGTCGATGCTGCCGTCGCCGGGCACGGTGAACACGCCGGCCAGCACCGCGTCGAGGAAGCTCATGTCCTCGGCCCGCACCCGGGCCAGCACCCCGGCGCGGATGTCCTTGCAGTGCACGTGATTCACGCGCGCCGCGTGGCGCCGCGCCATGGCCAGCGGGTCGCCGCCGGCGAACACCATGTGGCCGGTGTCCACCAGCAGGCCCACCGCCGGCCCGGTATGGGCCATCAGCAGGTCCACCTCGCGCTCGGTTTCGATCACCGTTCCCATGTGGTGATGGTAGGTCATCGGCACGCCACGCTCGGCCAAGTAGTCGGCCAGCTCGGTCAACTCGCGCCCGTAGTCGGGAAAGTCGCTGTCGGCGAGGGCAGGGCGCCGGCTCACCGGCACGTCCCGCCGCGCCTGCACGCTGCCGGTGGTTTCCGCGTACACCAGGACCGGGGCGCCGAGCGCGTGGAAGGTGGCGAGCTGCTGCTCAATGCGCTCCCGCTCGCGCGCCACCGATCCATCCAGCAACCGCCCGGAAAACCAGCCCGAAACCAGCTTCAGGTCATGCGCCCGGAGCTGCGCCCCGAGCGCGGCGGCGTCCATGGGAAACTTGCCGCCCGATTCGACACCGGTGAAGCCCGCCATGCGGCTCTCCCGCAGGCAGGTCTCCAGGGGGGTGTCGCCGCCAAGCTGCGGCAGGTCGTCGTTGCTCCAGGCAATCGGTGCGATACCAAGCTGCACTGCCATCGATGCGGAGCATACACCGCCGCCCGCGGCACGCTGCAAGCTTGCCGCGGTGCCGGAAACGGACCACGCGGGTGGCAGACTTGGGGACTCGGTTGGGGACTCGGAGCCTGCCGCGATGCGGCAGACTCCGAGCCTAGGCCGGTTTGGACCGAAGGCCGCCGGACGCGGCGATTCCGGTCGCTAGTTGCCGTGGAAGCGGTCGTACGCGGTCTGGAAAATCTCCATCACCTTGTCCAGACCGAGCCGGTCGAGCTCGTTCAGGTACTCGTCCCAGCCGTCGTCGACCCCTCCGTCCACCATCCACCTGGCGATCGAGGTCTGGATGTAGTTGGCGATTTCGGTACTGCTCACCGCCAGCTCTTCCTGCTCCTCGTCGGTATAGGTGATGTAGGCGAAGTGGCGCTCCTGAGGCCACAGGTACGGTTCGTAGAACTCCCGGATGTAGCGGTCACGGTTGCCCTGCTCACCTGTCCAGTTCACCTTGTCCGCGGCGCGCTTCGACACGTAGGTCGGGAAGAAGTTGTGCGGGCCGTGCTCGAACCAGTCCACGCCGCGGCCGGTCACGGTGCGGGTGCCGTCGGACTCCTGCCGGATCAGCGGCCCGCCGTAGGAGGCCTCGACGCTGAACGTGTCGTCGGCCCACGGATCGATGAAGCGCACCAGCGCCTCCGGGTAGTCGAACTTGGTGAAGATCGTGAACTGGTTCTTCTGCAGGCGCACCGGCTGCGAGCGGTAGCGGCGCACGCCGGTGGGTCCCATCAGCGGCGGCAGGGGATCGTAGAACTCTTCCACCGGCGAGGTGATGAAGTAGGAGCCCCAGTAGCCGGAGATCGGCGGCACCGAGCGCGATCGCGGGGTGAAGTCGGAGCCCTGGTTGGTAAAGAACTCTTCGGTGATCAGGCTCTCGGAGTAGAGACGATGCAGGAACTTCACGGCGTCCTTCAGCAGGGGATCGGTTGCCCCGAATTCCACCACGCCGTCACTGACCGACAGGTACTTCTCGGCGCCGACGCCCTGGCCCTTCATCCACAGGCCGAAGGCGTTGTACAGCTCCCACTCGCCGCCGTTGGCCCAGGAATGGAAGCGCCCCAGCCACGGCACGCCGTTCTCCGGCAGGGTGCCGTCGTCGATGCCGGTGCGGAACGCCTTCAGCGCCTGGTAGAACTCCTCCGTTGTGTCGGGCAGCTTGTCGATGCCCATCTTGTTCAGCCAGTCGACGTTGATCGCCATGGTGTCGCGGATGCCGTAGTCGTTGAGGATCTCGCGGTAGTAGGGCAGGCTGTAGATCTTGCCGTCCGGCTGGGTGATCGCCTTGCGCACGATCGGCCGCTCGGCGAACGCCTGCTTCCAGCTCGGCGCGTAGGCGTCGATCAACTCATCGAGCGCATACACGTCGCCCGCCTGGGCGGCGCCCCAGAGGTTGCGGTCGCTCACGCCCATGTTGAGCATCAGGTCCGGGTATTCGCGGCTGGCGAAGATCAGGTTGCGCTTCTCCGCGACCTGCGCGCCCGGCACCGTTTCGAACACGAGGTCGATGTTGGAGCGCTCCTGCAGATCCGCGATCAGCGTCATGTCGTCAAACTCGTAGTGCACGTGGGCGGCCCCGCGGATCATCGCCTCCACCGTGAGTGGAGTGTCGACGATCGGATATCCGGCGTTGTGAAACCCGATCGCGGATAGCCGGTCGGTCCCCTCGGCGCCAGATTCCACCTCTCCCGCGGCAAACGACAGTCCGGCGGGAACCAAGCACGCTGCCAGCAGGGCAGCGGCGAAACGATGCATTCTTTTCACAAGCATCCTCCTTGAGACGCCACTCTACGCCAATCCGGACGAATGATTCAACCGCCGGTCAGCCCTTGATCGCGCCGATCATCACGCCGCGCACGTAGTGCTTCTGCACGAACGGGTACAGGATCAGCACCGGCACGCTGGCCACAATGATCATGCCGTACTTGATCGACTCGGCCAGCATCATGGCCGCGAGCGCGTTCTCGTCGTCGATCTCCAGCTCCTCCGTGAACGTGTTCTGAATCAGGATGTCGCGCAGGATGAGCTGCAGCGGGAACCGCTCCCGTTCGCGCAGGTAGATCAGCCCGTGGAAGAAGCCGTTCCAGTGGCCGACCGCGTAGAACACCATCAACACCGCGACGATCGCCCCCGACAGCGGCAGCACCACCGAGCGGAAGAAGCGCAGGTCGCTGCAGCCGTCCATCACCGCGGCGTCGAGCAGCTCCTGCGGAATGGTGTTCATGAAGAAGGTACGGGCGATGATGATGTTGAACACGCTCACCGCCAGGTGCAGGGCGCTGCCGCCCGCGGGCAGGATCATGATCCAGAACGAGTTGTACAGCCCGAGGTCGCGGATCAGCAGGAAGGTCGGGATCAGGCCGCCGGAGAAGAACATGGTGAAGGTGAGGTACAGCATGATCCCGTTGCGGCCCGGCAGGTCGCGGCGCGACAGCGCATAGGCGGCGGTCAGGGTCAAACCCAGGTTGAGCGCCGTACCGAGCGTGGCGTACGCCAGGCTGTTGCGGTAGCCGCGCAGCAGGTCCTCGTGCTGCACGATGCGCGCGTAGCCGTCCAGGGTCAGGCCGCGCGGGACGATCCACACCTTGCCGGTATTCACCAGCACCGGGTCGCTGATCGACGCGATCAGCACGAAGAACAGCGGGTAGGCCACCGCCGCCAGGATCAGCGACAGCAGCCCGTACAGGACGCCGTTCAGTATGCGGTCCTGCCGCGACAGCGCGGTCACGGCCACTGCGCTGCCACCACCCGAGCTACCACAGCCCCGACTGCCCGAGCACCTTTGCGAACCGGTTCACCGATACCAGCAGCACGAAGTTGATCACCGCGTTGAACAGGCCCACCGCCGCCGAGAAGCTGAACCGGGCATCGAGCAGCCCCACCTTGTAGACGAAGGTGGAAATGATCTCCGACACCTGCAGGTTGAGCGCGTTCTGCATCAGGAACGCCTTCTCGAAGCCGACCCCCATGATCTGTCCGACGTTGAGAATGAGCAGAATGACGATGGTGGGCAGGATGCCGGGAATGTCGATGTTCCACACGCGCTGCCACAGGGTGGCGCCGTCCACGATCGCCGCCTCGTGCAACTCGGGGTCGATGGCGCTGAGCGCGGCCAGGTAGATGATGGTGCCCCAGCCGGCGTTCTGCCACACCCCCGAGAACACGTACAGCGACCGGAACCATTGCTCCTTGCCGAGGAAGAACACCCGCTCTCCCCCGAGCACGTCGATCAGGTGGTTGGTCAGGCCGAAGTTCTTGGACAGGAACACACCCAGCATGCCCACGATCACCACCGTGGAGATGAAGTGCGGCGCGTAGGTGACCATCTGCACCGTGCGCTTGAAGCGGGCGCCGGTTACCATGTTCATCATCAGCGCCAGGACGATCGGAATTGGAAAGCCGAGCAGCAACTCGTAGCCGCTCAAGAAAATGGTGTTGCGGATCAGGCGCCAGAAGCTGGGCGACTCGAAGAAGCGGATGAAGTGATGCAGCCCGACCCAGTCGCTGCCGATGATGCCGAGGTGCGGCTTGAAGTTCTTGAATGCGATGGTGACGCCGTACATCGGCACGTACTGGAAGACGAACACCAGCGCGACGGTGGGCAGCAGGAGCAGGTACAACTGGTAGGAACGGAGGATGCGCACGCCGATCGGCGTACTCCGCACGTTGAGGGGCTCTACCGCGGTGCGCTCCATCGGCGGCAATCGTGCGCATCTGCCGGGAAGCTGTCAATCCGGAGGAGAACGGACCGGAAACGACCGGCTCCCCTCGATGATAGACTGCGGGCATGAAACTGAACCGGTTGGGGTCGAGCGGCCTCACGGTCAGCGAGATCGGCCTTGGCTGCATGTCGCTGGCGAAGGCGGGCGATGCCGCCGACGCGATCGTCCATCGTGCGCTTGACCTGGGCGTCAATTTCTTCGATACCGCCGACCTGTACGAGCGGGGCGCCAATGAGGAACGGCTCGCGCGCGCTCGGGCGGCGTCGCGGCGAGGTGATCGTCGCCACCAAGGTGGGCAACCGCTGGCGCGCCGGCGGCGACGGCTGGGACTGGGACCCGTCACCGGCCCACATCCGTCGCGCGGTCGAGGCGAGTCTGCGCCGCCTGAGCACCGACTACATCGACTTGTACCAGTTGCACGGCGGCACCATTGAAGACCCTATCGACGACGTCATCGCCACCTTCGAAGCGCTGCGCGAGGCCGGCACGATCCGCGCCTGGGGCATCTCCTCGATCCGTCCCAACGTGATCCGCGAATACGCGGCGCGCTCGTCGATCGCCAGCGTGATGATGCAGTACAGCGTGTTGGACCGCCGCCCCGAGGAGCAGGCGCTGCCGCTGCTGCGCGACCGCGGCATCTCGGTGATCGCACGCGGACCGGTAGCCAAGGGGCTGCTTGCCGACGCGCCGCTCCGCGGTGGGTACGGCTCACGTGGTGAGTCCGGCTCGCCGCCACGCGGTGAGTACGGCAAGCCGGCGCGTGCCGAACTGGGCCATGACCGGGAACGGGTAGCGCTAATCCAGCAGGTGCTCGGGGAGGTCAGCGCGGCGGCCGGGCGAACGCCGGCGCAGAGCGCATTGCGGTTTGCATTGGCGGCGCCGGCCGTGGCCACCGTGATCCCCGGAGCGAGCAGCCTCGCGCAGTTGCAGGACAACGTGGCAGCCGCGGCGAGCACTCCTCTCGGCGACGGCGAAGCGGCTGCCCTGGGCGCCGCCGCGCCCGCGCAGCGCTACGCGGTGCACCGCTGACGTGACCGCCTGCGCGCCGCCGGCCATTACCCTGGCGTCCGCCTCGCCGCAGCGCCTTGCCCTGCTGCGGGCGGCGGGCTTTGTGGTGCGCGTGGTGCCGTCGGGCGCCGACGAGACGGTGGCGGCGCAGGTTCCCCCGGAGCGGGCGGTGGTCGAACTCGCCCGCCGCAAGGCGCGCGCCGTGCTTGCCCGCGTGCCGGAACCGGGCTGGCTGATCGCGGCCGACACCGCCGTCCTGATCGGCGCCGACCTGGTCGGCAAGCCCGCCGACCGCGACTGTGCCCGCGCCATGCTGAGGCGGCTTGCCGGCACCGTCCACCATGTGCTGACCGGCGTTGCATTGGCTACCCCGGAGCGCGTGCTGGAGGTGGCGCTGGCCCGTACCGCCGTCACCTTCGCCCCGCTCAGCGCCGCGCAAATGGACTGGTACCTGGACAGCGGCGAGTGGCGCGGCGCGGCCGGCGGGTACCGCATCCAGGGCCGTGCCGCGCTCCTGGCCACTCACCTGGACGGCTCCTACAGCAACGTCGTAGGCTTGCCGCTGGAAACGATATATCGTATGTTGGCGCAAAGCGGTTATCCGTTTCGCAGCCCGCAATAAGCAGGTTGCAATGACAGGGGGAGCTAGTTGGCCGTCGTTACCATGAAAAACCTGCTGGAGTCCGGAGTGCACTTCGGACACCAGACCAAGCGCTGGGATCCGCGTATGCAGCGGTACATATTCGCCGAGCGCAATGGCATCCACATCATCGACCTGCAGAAGACCATCGTCGCAATCAAGGAAGCGTACGAGACCGTCCGCCAGAGTGTTCTGGCCGGCAAGCACGTGCTGTTCGTCGGCACCAAGAAACAGGCGCAGCAGTCGATCGAACGGGAAGCCCGGCGCTGCAACATGTTCTACGTCAACAATCGCTGGCTCGGCGGCATGCTCACCAACTTCTCGACCATGAAGCGCTCACTGCTCAAGCTCAAGAAGATCGAGAAGATGGAGGTCGACGGCACCTTCTCGAACATGACCAAGAAAGAGATTTCGCGCATGCAGAAGGAGCAGGCGCGGCTTGAGCGCAACCTGGGCGGCATCAAGGAAATGAAGGACCTTCCCGGGGTCATGTTCGTGGTCGACACCCGCAAGGAGGCAATCGCGATCGCCGAGGCCAACAAGATGAAGATTCCGGTGGTTGCCATTGTCGATACGAACTGCAACCCGGACGTCATCGACCTGCCGATCCCGGGCAACGACGACGCCATTCGGGCCATCAACCTGTTCACCCAGATCGTTGCCAACGCCGTCGTCGAGGCGGAGAACGAAGTGGGCCTGGAGGTTATCGAGACGTTGCAGGACGAGGGCCCCGACGAGTACGACTACGACCAGATCATCGACAAGGATCGATTCGGCGAGGAGTACGACGCCGAACCGGCGCCGGAGCTCGAGACGGTGTCGCTCGGTGAAATGGCCGGCGCCGCCGCCTTGGCCGAGGATCAGGGACAGCAGGGATTCACCGACCAGGACTATTCCAACTACACGCCGCAAGATGAGCCCGAGCAAGCGCAGCCGGAACAGGAAACGGTCACCGACAAAGCCGGGATCGACGAAGACACGCTGTACGACCGCTGACGGCGGCGTTCCGGCACGGCCGGAGCGCGCCCCTACAATCAGGAGTTAGCATTGGCAATTTCCGCACAAGATGTAAAACGGCTCCGGGAGCAGACCGGAGCCGGCATGATGGACTGCAAGCGCGCGTTGGTGGAGAGTGGCGGCGACCTGGCCGCCGCGGAACGCCGGCTCAAGGAGATGGGCCTTTCGGCGGCCGCCAAGCGCAGCGGGCGCGCAACCAACGAGGGCCGCGTGTTCGCGACCGTCAACGGCACGGCGGCGATTCTGGAGCTGTCGAGCGAAACCGACTTCGTGGCCCGCAATGATCAGTTCATGACGCTTGGCGAGGAGCTCGTCTCCGAAGTGGCCGCCGAGAGTCCGCAGGCTCCCACCGACAGGATGCAACAACTGATTACCGCTGCCATCGGCCGCATCAAGGAGAACATCGCCTTGCGCCGGTTCCGCTGCGTCGCCGTCGGCGACGGCGACACCGTGGCCCACTACCTGCATGGCGAAGGCACCATTGGCGTGCTGGTCAAGCTGCATGCGTCAGACGCCGCCTTCGCCGGCCACGAGCGCATCAACGAGACCGCCTTCGACCTGGCGTTGCACGTAGCCGCCTATGCGCCGCCGTTCCTCGCGCCGGACAACGTGACCGGCGATTACCTGGCCGAGCAGGAGGCGATCTTCCGCAAGCAGGCGGAGTTGCTCGACAAGCCCGCCAAGGTGGTCGAAGGCATTGTCAAAGGCAAGCTCCGCAAGCATCTGCAGGAGATCTGCCTGCTTGAGCAGGCATTCGTAAAGGATCAGAAGCTGAGCGTAAAGCAGCTCGTGGCCGGGCTCGGAAAAGAGCTTGGCACCGAGGTGCAGATCGCGGACTACGTCTATTACAAGGTAGGTGAGGAAGCCCCGGCGGCAGGCTGAGGCGCACCACCTGAGGAGAGGAAACCGTGGCCGATCTCGCCGGCGAGGCACGACAGCGCATGCAGAAAACGCTTGACGCGCTGTCGAGCGAGTTCAAGACCATCCGTACCGGGCGCGCCAGCGCCGCCATGTTCGACAAGATACGCGTTGCGGCGTATGGCCAGCAGATGCCGCTGAACCAGACCGCCACAATCTCCATTCCCGAGGCGCGCCTGGTCGTTATCCAGCCGTGGGACCGATCCACCCTGAGCGAAATCGAGCGGGCAATCCAGAAGTCGGACCTGTCGCTCAATCCGAGCAACGACGGCAAGGTAATCCGCATCGCGATTCCGCCCCTTACCGAGGAGCGGCGCAAGGAGATTGTAAAGCAGGCGCGCAACGCCGCCGAGCAGGCGCGGGTTGCGGTGCGCAACATCCGTCGCGACCTCAATGAAGGTATCAGGCAGGACCAGAAGGAAGGTCTCAGCGAAGACGAAGCAAAGCGCGAGTCGGAACAGGTCCAGACCGCCACCAACGAGCGTATCGCCGAGATCAACGACCTCCTCGCCGCGAAAGAAAAGGAGATCATGGAGATCTGACGGTTTAGCGGTGGCACCGAGTACAGAGATCCTGCGTCGATCGTGAAGCCGCAGACCGTGTTGTCGGCCGATCGATTCTCGACCCGCCTTTTGCTGTTCGTGGCGGCGGTGCCCGCGTTCTTCGTCCTGATCTTTGCCGTCCCTGCCTATCGCCACCTCCTGTTCAGCCTGTGCGCCGCCGTCGCGGCGGTGCTCGGATCGCGCGAGGTCGCGGCGCTGTTTACCCGGCGCGACGTTGCCGGCCGCTGGCATCTGGCGGCAGGTTGTTCGGTGCTGTTTCCGGCCGTGGCTTACCTGGAGAACTGGGGCCTGGTATCCGGGCACGCATTCGGCGGCGCGGCCGCGGCGGTGGTCGCGCTCGTCCTCGTGGTCACCCTGCTGCCCGGAACCTCGGTGCGCGGCCGGCACGACGATCGGCTCGGTCAGGCCGGCGCGACACTGTTCGCCAGCCTCTATCCCGGACTGTTCATCGGCTACATCGTGCGCCTCGCCGGTTTCGGCACGCCTCAGTGGCTGCTCCTTACCTTCTTCGTGGCGGTGTTCAGCAACGACACCATCGCCTACGTGGCAGGCAAGCTGGCCCGCGGACGCACGGCGCTCGGCCTGCCGGCGAGTCCCACCAAGACCGCCATCGGTTACATCACCGGCATCACCGCGTCGGTGGCGGCGTTGATCGTCGCGCAGCGCGTATTCCCCGGCGCCCCGCAGTTCGGTACCTTTGAGGCAGCACTGGGAGGGGCGGCCATGGGCATCTGTGCCGCGGTCGGCGACCTGGTGGAGTCGGCCTTGAAGCGCGCCGCGCAGGTCAAGGACTCCGGCGAACTCATTCCGGGACGGGGCGGATTGCTGGACTCGATAGATTCCTTGATGCTGTGCGCGCCGTTGTTCTACTTCTGGATGCAGCGCGTGCACTGGACAGCAACTTGACTTCCATGGCCACCATCTTCTTCGGCGTTCTCGGCCTCGGAATCATGGTGCTCATACATGAGCTCGGGCACTTCCTGGCCGCGAAGGCGTGCGGCGTCGAAGTGGAGGTGCTCTCAATCGGTTGGGGCCGCCGCATGGTCGGCTTCCAGCGCGGTGGCACCACCTATCAGATCTCCTGGTTCCCGCTCGGCGGCTACTGCAAGATGAAGGGCGACAGCGCTCTGCGCGAGGCGTGGCGCAACGACGACGCGGACTTTCCGTCGGAACCGGGATCGTTTTTCGCGGCGTCTCCGTGGCGCCGCATCGCGATCATTGCCGCCGGCCCGGTGGCCAATCTCGCATTCGCGATAGTGGTCCTCAGCATGATCTGGTGGGCGGGGTTCCGTATCGACAGTCCGGGAAACCGCATTCTGCTGGCCTCCGACTTCTCTCTGGATGCGGTCTCGGAACCGACCCCCGCGCAGGCGGCCGGCCTGCACAGCGGCGACCGCATCACCCGGATCGCCGGCCACGTGGTCGCCAATTTCCAGGACATCCGGCGCCACATCTCGTCGGCACCGCGACAGGAACTGGCGATGACGGTGGAGCGGGACGGTATGCTGCTGTCCACGGTCATCACGCCGGAAGTCGATCCGGAAACCGGCGGCGGAAGGATCTGGGTCTACCCCTGGATCGACCCGGTGCTCGAAGTGCGCCTCGGAGGCGCCGCATCGATCGCCGGCCTGCGCAGCGGCGACCGTGTCGTGGCCCTCGATGCGGTCGACGTACGCCACTCGATCGACATCGTGCAGCGCCTCGGGGCCGGCGCTTCGGAGGTCGACTTCACGGTCGAGCGTGACGGGCAGACACTGACCGTCACGGTGGCGCTCGCCGACCGAAGCGAGGACTTGGGGCTGGGGTTTCGGCTCCCACAGTCGCGTTCGCCCCGCCTGTCGCCGTTCGGCGCGTTGGCCCGCGGCGTGGACGACACCTGGAACACCGTGGCCCTCACCTTCGGCGGCTTCGCTCGGCTGTTCGACGGCAACGCCCGGAAGGCCGTGGCCGGACCGCTGCGCATTACCTACTTCGTCGGCCGCGCCGCCACCGACGGCTTCGAGCGCAGCTTCGGAGCCGGCCTGGTACGGTTCTTCCGCCTGTTGTGCCTGATCAGCATCGTCCTGTTCATCATGAACCTGCTGCCCTTGCCGGCGCTCGACGGCGGGCACCTGGTGCTCTACGTCACCGAGCTGATCCGCGGCAAGCCGCTACGGCCGGCGCTCGTATACCGAATCCAGACACTCGGCATGTCGCTGCTGCTGGTGCTGGCCATCACGGTTACCTTCAGCGACATCCTGTTCTTCTTCGGCAGATGACATGAGCCATGGCTTGCGCTGGAGAGCGCTGCCTCTGTTACGCGCGTGCTCGCTCGCGCTGCTCGCCTGCGTCGGTGCGACCGCCGCCGCCGGCCCGCTTCCCCTGGTGAATACCAGTCACCGCGGCACGATCAACGATCTCGCCTACGATGCGCCGCGGCGAATGCTGTTCTCGGCGGGAGAGGACGGCACGGTACGGGTATGGAGTCACGACCGGCGCGCGATTGTCCGGCACTTGCGGCTCGGCGCGGTGCGCGTCATGCGCATCGCCCTGCATCCCGATCGACCGCTGCTCGCTGCCGTAGCACGCTCCACCGCGGGCCACGACCTGCTCGAGGTGTGGGATTGGCGGAGCGAACGCCGGCTGTACCGCCACCGCCTGCAGGAAGCTCCGCTGCACCTCGGATTCACCAGCCTCGGCTCCTCGCTGGTGTACAGCCGGGCTCAGTTCGACAGCGTGGTGTTCCTCGAACCCGCAACCGGTAGACGTCAGGACCGTCTGTCTGCCGCGTTCGGCATCGTTTCGTACGTCGCGATGTCTACCAACGAGCGCACCATCATGACCTATCAGCCAACCGGCGAGGTGCGTTACTGGGACGCGGCAACGTCCGCGCTGAAGGCGGCGGTGCCGACCCTGGCCGGGCTGGAGTCGATCGCGCTCAGCGCAGACAAGAACCTCCTCGTGGCACGCTCCGGGGAAGACCTGGTTGCCATCGACGTGGTCACCGGAGCGGTGCGAAGCCGACTCCGGATACCGCGGCAGGCACAGGTAGTGGTGGCCGATCAGTTCGCCCAGGTCAGCGTATTGCAGCCGGACGACCGTGAGGATGGCGTGTTCGTGCTGCAACAGCGGGCCCTCGATCGAGCACTCACCCCGCAGCTCGAGCGCCGCCTCCCTCTGGGCGCGGCACCGACGGCGGCGGCATACGCGCACCGCACCCTGTTCTTCGCCGAGGGCGGTACCATTCGGGAGGTGCTCCCGGCTGAAGTCGTCCCGTTCGCGCGCGACGAACTGGTAGTTGCGGAGGCACTCGCGGCAGATGGCGCAACGCTGCTGGTCGCTACCCGGCGCCGCATCGCCGTTGCCCGTCTGCAGCGGTCGGAGGCGACCCCCGTGCCGCACTCCGCGCCGCGGTCGGTCGGCGCGCTGCCGCGGCTTGCCACGACGGGCGTGTTGCGCAATCCATTCGGAACCGCGGTGGGGCTGACGGTAGTGCCGGCGGCAGCATCGTCGGCTCCGCCGCCGACCTCAACCCATTCGCCCGGCACCGGCCAGCGGCACCGCGAGAGCGGCGCCATCCTGGTGTGGAATCGCGAGGGAGAGAGCGGCCGCCTGGGCACGTTGGATCCACGCACCGGCCGCTACCGAATGCGCATTTCCGGCTTGCCCGCGCCGTTGAGCCAGGTGAGCCTGGCCGATGAGCGGTTGGTGCTGCTCGACGGCCTAGGCAACATAGCGATGTACCGGGTCGCCGACGTGTTGAATGCAACCGTGCGTACGGCACCGAAGCCTGAACGAGAGTTCTGGGCTCCGGGCACCGGCACGGTGCTCAGCATCGGCGACCACCTCATCGCGGGGCGGACCCGGGCGCACGCCACGACGACGCCGCTTCTGAAGATCGACGCCACCCACGCCGAAACGCTGCTGATTCCCGACGATGCGCTGCTCATTTTCGACTTGGCCCAACATGCCGGCGGGCAACTCCTGACGCTGGGCGTTGAGCCGCCGCGAGACGGCGTCGACTCCGCCCGCACGCGCACCGTGCTGCGCATGCGCGACGGCAGCGACCTTGCTCGGCAGCGACTCGTGTACGGATTCTCCGGCGAAGACCTGTCCGCCACGCTTGCCGAAGCGCCGGACCGTCAACGGATCTATTTCACGCTCGGCGCGGACGCGGTCCGCGTGTGGGACGGGACGCGGCTGCGAGAGATGGAACGCACCGACCGGCAACCGCGCCAGCTCGTCATGGTCGGCGGCCTGCTGGTGGCGCGCAATGCCGATGCCACGTTCACCGTCTGGAACCGGTACACCCGCCGCGTGTTGTTTCACCTCTACCTGTTTCACGACTTCAACTGGATCGTGGCTCGGCCGAACGGCGACTATGTCCACTCACCGGGTGCGGAGCGATACCTCGCGGACTCCTCGCGCCGATAGCCGCCGTCTAATCGCGCGGAGAGTGGGACTCGAACGTGGTGTACTCCGGGAAGAACGTGAGATTGATCTTGCCGACCGGACCGTTGCGCTGCTTGGCCACGATCAGGTCAGTCTCCCGCTCGTTCAGATTCTCGTCGGTACCGCGTTCGCGATGCAGAAACATCACCACGTCGGCATCCTGCTCGATCGACCCCGACTCGCGCAGGTCGGCGAGGTTGGGGAGCTTGCCCTCGGTCTCGCGGCGCACCTGGGAAAGCGCCAGCACCGGCACGTCGAGTTCGCGCGCGAGTGCCTTCAGCGAGCGGCTGATCTCGGCAATCTGTTCATGCCGGGGCAGATCCTGGTTCTCCGATGAAATTAGGGTGAGATAGTCGATGAACACGATCTCGACCGAGTGATTCGATTTCATGCGGCGTGCCTGGGCGCGCAGATCGAGCAGCTTGAGATTCGGCGAGTCTTCGATGAACAGCGGCGCGTCGTAGAGGCGCCCCGCCGCGTCGGTGATCTTGTGGAAGTCCGAAGGGCGCAGCATTCCGGATCGGATGCGGTTCGAATCGAGTCGCGCTTCGGCGGCCAGCAACCGCTGCATCAGGGCAACGGCGGACATCTCCAGCGTGAAAAACCCTACCGGCTTACGCTGCTGTACGGCAATGTTCGCAGCCATGGTGAGTGCGAGCGCGGTCTTGCCTACCGACGGACGTGCCCCGATTACGACGAACTCGGAGTTCTGGAACCCGCTGGTCAGATTGTCGAGATCGGCGAACCCGCTCGGTATCCCGGTGTAGCTGCCGCTGGAGTGGTACAGCCGTTCGATCGCATCGACCGTCTGGTTGATGATCTCCCGAGCAAGCCGGAACGATCCGGACTGCTGGCGATCGGTGATCTCGAAGATGCGCCGTTCGGCCTCCTCGATGATGATGCGGACTTCCCGCGAGTCGTCGAACGAGTCGGAAATGATGGAGGCCGCGATGCGCTGCAACTCGCGCCGCATGCTGAGCCCCTGCACGATGCGGGCGTAGTACTCGACGTTGGCGCTGGTGGGGACGGCCGACGTGAGCTGTGAGATGCGCGCCATCCCACCGCATGCCTCAAGCTCGCCGACCCGGCCGAGTTCATCGCACAGCGTGATCAGGTCGATGGCTTCATTGCGGTCGAACAGGGCCAGGATTGCCTGGTACACCTTGCGATGCGCCGCTCGGTAGAAGTCGTCGGCGCGCAGGTAGCGCAACACGGTCGACAGCGCCTCGGGGTCGAGCAACAACGCGCCGAGCGTTGCAACCTCGGCATCGATGTTGTGCGGCGGAATGGAGTCTCGGAGCGGTACGCCAGCCGGGGCGGCGGGATCGGCCACGCCAGCTAGTCCTGGTCAGCTTCGATGACAACCTTCACGTTTGCCGACTGGTTTTCGTAGAGCCGGATGCGGACCGTGTGGTCGCCGATCATCTTCAGCGAATGGTCCGGCACCTCGATGCGGCGTCGGTCCACGGCGTATCCGCGCCGCTCCAGCTCTCCGGCAATCGCCACGTTGGTGATCGAGCCGAACAGCTTCCCGCTCGCCCCGGCGGTCATCTGGAAGGTCAGCTCCTCGTTCTCAAGCCGCTCGCGGAGGCCGGCTGCGCCGGCGCGTTTCTCTTCCTTGCGGCGCTCGATACCTTCACGGCGGTGCTCGAGCAGAGTCATCGCGTGGCTGGTATAGGGCAGCGCCGCCCGGGTACGAAACAGGAAGTTGCGTGCGTAACCGGTGGCTACCTCGCGCACGTCGCCCTCTTCCCCGAGGCCCGGCACATCCTGTTGCAGTATCACTTTCACTTCTTGCTCCTGTCGTCAGGTGACGTCGTTCTGTTGGCCCGGCTTCGGACGCTTGAAGTCGATCCATGTTTCGGACAATCCGAGCAGCGGCAACCCGAACACCGGTATGAAGGTGAGCACCGAGCGGAACAGCATGAACACCATTGCCACGCCGATCATTACCCGCATCGGGCCGGGAACATTATACCGTCTGAACAGCCACTGCAATACACCGATTCCCTGCAGCGCGAACAGCAGGAGGAAGACCGAGAACACGTTCCACCCGACGTATCCGAGCACGCCAAGGTCGCCGAGTGCGTCGCCCAGTACCGCCGCGCCGCTGAGCAGCAGTGCCCAGATGCACCACGGCTCGAGACGGAATGTCAACAGACGACCTATCGGCGACCGCATGCCGATGGTGCGCGCCCCCCAGAGCGAACCCAGCCACCACGCCGCCATCAGGTACACCATGTACACGAAGAGGACGCCGCGCAGCAGCACCGTGCCGACCGTGTCGATGAACAGGTCGATCTGCTCGCGGGTCACGGTGGGTGCGCCGCTTGCGCCGGGCACGTCGGCCGGGGCGATACCCAGGCGCAGGATCGGCTGCCCGGCTATGTAGTCGCGCATCGTCGGCACGAATTCGGGGTCGCTCGCCAATCCGCCGACAAATGGCACCGCGACCAGACCGGCGGCGCCGGTGGCGATGAGAATGCGCAGCAGGTTGCGGTATGGCAGCACGCGCGGTTGGTTCACCAGCCACAGGCCGCCGAGCAGGAGCGCCGAAAGAAACAGACCCACGTTGCGCAGGTAGCCTTCTTCCGCCGGCATGTCGGTGCGCGAACCGGCCATCGCCAACTCCACCACCGCGGCCAGCAACACCAGCAGGAGCGCGGCAAGATTGAACGCGCTGCTGCCGCGTCGAATGGCCAGCATCTGCAACGGGACCAGGAACAGAAACACGCCCGGCGTAAGAATATACAACCCGAGCGCCACCGCAGCGAATACCCCGACCTCTATCCAGACGCGGTTCGGAGCGCTCTGGCTACTCATGTGGCGCGCGCCACCAGCCGCGATGTTTCGCCGGCAGACGGGTTATTGCGCCGTAAACGGAAGCAGCGCCAGTGCACGAGCGCGCTTGATCGCCGCCGAGACCTTCCGCTGGCACTTGGCGCAGTTGCCGGTTACGCGGCGAGGCAGAATCTTGCCTCGATCGGTCGTATAGCGGCGCAGGGTGTCCGTGTCCTTGTAGTCGATGATGATCAATCCGTTGGAGCTGCGGGCGCAGAACTTGCAGAACTTCTTGCGGTAGAACGGGCGGCCCGGACGAGTGCGGGCCCGCCCGTCGCGCCGGTCACGGATGCCGCCCGTCGCATACGGCGTCGGGGGTGCGGATGACCCGAGCGGTGCCTCCGGCGCGGAGGGAGTGGTGTCAGACATGAATAAGGATCCTCACAATCGTTAGAACGGTATGTCGTCGTCGAAGTCGTCCGCCGCCGGCAGGCCGCCGCGCGGAGGTGCGGCGCGTCCCACGGGACCGTCGTCCCGAGGCGCAACGCCGTCATTGCGTCCGCCGAGCAACTGGAGATTGTTGACGGAGATCTCCACCCGGCTACGAGTCCGGCCATCCTGCTCCCATCGACTCTGGCGAAGCTGGCCTTCGATGCCGACCTGCTTGCCCTTGACCAGATAGGGATTGAGAGCCTCGGCCGTCTTGCCCCATACCACGCAGTCGAAGAAGTGCGCCTCGTCGACCCACTGGTCATCCCGGCGGCGCCGCTGATTGATGGCGATGCCGATATTGGAAACCGCCTGGCCGGAGTTGGTGTACTTCAACTCCGCGTCGCGCGTAAGGCGTCCCACCAGCGTAACGTGATTGATGTCAGCCATTTGCTCTCTCCCCCTAGCCCGACTGCGCAGCGGATGGCGCGACGGTGGGAACGCGATGCACGATGAAGCACTTCAGAATGTCGGGAATCAGCCCGGCAGCCTGATAGAGCCCCTGCACCTTCTGTGGATCGGACTCGATTTCGTAGTGGAGGTAATATCCCCGGTCCCGCTTCCTGATCGGATAGGCGAGCACCCGCTCTCCGATGTCGTCCTCACCGGCAATCTTTACGCCGGATTTGGCAAACATGCCTTGCACTGCCTGTTTACCTCGCTCCACGGACTCCGCGTCCGGGAGAAACACGAATGTAGCTTCGTATGACGTCAAGCGCTGCTCCGAATTCGTTACGTAATGGACCACGTATAGTTACCGCTGTCGGAGTCCGCTGTCAACCTGCGCAGCCGGCGGACGAGTCGGATGCCGCCCAGCACAACCGGGCCGCGCGCGCCGCCGGGGCCGACGTCACCTCGACGAGGTAGTCCCCGGCCGCAAGCTCGTACCGCTGCCCGGCCGTTCCGGTGGAACCGCGCTCCGCGGGCTGCGCTCCGGAGGCCGGCGCCACGGAACGCATATGCGGTACGCCGAACACGCGCAACTCGGCTGCGCCGGCGCCGGCTTCGACAACCACGCGGTAGAAGCCGGAGCGAAACACGCGCAGCGTCTGGAATCCGGTGCCGCGATCGAGCGGAACCTCATGTGCAGTTCCGTCGGCGAAGCGGCGCTCGGCGTGCAGCGGACGCAACCGCAGGTAATAGGCCACCTCGTCACCGGTTGTCGTGCTGACACGAGCGTAACTGCTCCGCGGTCCCGAGAATATCCCGAGCGTGCGATCCACGCCCCGGGGCAGTCCCTCGGGATCGCCGCCGGCAGGGGAGGGTGCGTCTTCCCGCGCCGCCACGACCGGCGCACCGCCGCGGTCGTAGTGCAGGGACACCTCCAGGGGACCGGCGAAGGAGCGCCCTTCCAGCAGGTAGAATCCGGGAGCGGGGACCTGCAGCGCGACCCAGTCCTCACCCGCCGTGGTGTAGCGGTGCTGGCCCTGGCCGACCGCGATCGCGGACGGCAGCGGGGTCCGCGATGCTTCCGGCTCAACGCCCGCCGCGGTGGATGCCGCGTCGCCGGAACGAGCCACGCCGGCCTGCGCGCCGTCGAGCAACTCCCACAGTTCCTCGTTGACCGGCAGGTCGATCGATTCGCCGTCATTCACCATACCTGAACCGCGGACCCGCAGCACTACCCGGAGGATGTCGCGAAACGGCTGCATCTCCAACTCCAGCGCATGAGCCGCCGCCGCTGCGCCGGCGGGCAGTGCGCCGGTCGCCGGCGCAACGTCGGCAATCGGCCGCCGCTGCACGACCCGTATCTCCGCCGAGCGATAGTGACGCAGCAGCAGCAGGTGCACGGCGCTCTGCAGGCGGTGACCGAGGCGCGTCGGCACCCCCGTGTCGGTCAGGAAGGGAAGGAGCCAGATGGTTGCGCCGGCTCGGTCCGGCACGTGCCGGTGCAGCAACAGCGCGGCGCGCGCCGCCAATCGGTCTATTTCTGCCGGTGCGGACAACTGGCCGCCTTCCGCCGCGGGCGGGCTCTGCGCGGCGTGCGGGGCGCGCGGCACCTGTGCCGCGAGCGGCGCCGCACCGGCAGCCAGGACCAACAAAAGCATACCGGCCGAGTGCGGCCGGCGCCGCCTCCGGATCACGGACTCAGGAGCAGCCAGCGCGTGGCACTCGGCTCGAATGCCGCCGGCACCTCGTACGGCTGCGCCAGCCGATGCAGGTCGAGTTGCAGGTCGGCAATGCGCCACCCGGCGGGAGTGGCTTCCAGGTATGCTTCTCCCGCCACCCGGCCGGGTTCGCCGAACAGGCGCAGGGCGACGTATACCTGGTCGTCCGTGACAGTCACGGCACCGATCCGTGCCGCGTGCGGCAACCGCCCGTCACGCAAATGGAACTGCAACGACCTGGACAGGCTTTGCCGGCGATCCGAAGCAATGGCCGCCTCGGCTATCTTCCCCTCGGCGAGCGAGCCGAGAAACGACAGCAGCGTGTCCAGCACCTCGCGTTCAGTACGCCCGGTCGCAAGCAGATCCTGCAATGGCCCGATCTCGTAGTCGTGTGGCAGCAGGCGGGCCGCACGCCGGTGGAGGTACCACGGATCCAGGTCCGCCCCGGACTCGGAGGGCGGCTGCGCGGAATCGGCAGCGGCCGCCGCCTGCGCAGTGCCATCGTTCGTTGCGGCGCTGCCTTCCACCGCGCCGGTCCGCTCCTCGGCCCGCGTGGCCCCGGAATCGTCTCCGTTGCAACTCATCAGCAGCGCCGCAGCCAGAACCGCCACCGCAAGCCGCACAACGCTCGTCAGCGACACACTCGATAGGTACCAGAATACCCGCCGCCGTTCAACTGCCGCGCGCCGGCCCACCCGCGCAGCACCGGGTGCACTGCTTGACCCACTCGGAGTCGCCGGAGTCGTACGGCTTGCCCGCACGGCACGGGAGCACCCTTTCGGTAATTTCTTAGTAGTGTTCGGAAAACACCTGCGCGCTGCGGATCGGGAAGGCCAGGTGCTCCTCGGCGTAGCCGATCACTTTGTGCAACACTGACTCACCGAACGTATGCGAATTGGAAACCACCGCGCACCCGATTTCGGCAACATTCCACAGGTCGTTGGCTCCCACCTCGGCGATCGATACCCTGTACTTGTGGCGAATCCTCTCTTTCAACGACCCGATCGCACGGCGCTTTTCCTTCAGTGAACCCACGCCGGGGAGATCGACCGTCAAGTGCAGCATCGACACAACCATGCAGCTTCTCGCGGCCAGTATAGCAGGGCTGCCGGCCTTGACGGAGCCGAAGTGATGCCGGCGGTAGCGGCCGGCGGCGGCCGGCAGGCGCATGCACCCGATGCCATCCGCGTGCTCGACGCCGACGTTGCCGCCCGCATTGCCGCCGGCGAGGTAATCGAACGCCCGTTCTCGATCGTACGCGAGCTGATCGACAACGCGCTCGACGCCGGCGCGAGCGAGATCGACGTGCAACTCGACTCGGGCGGCCTTGGTCAGATCGCCGTGCATGACAATGGCCGTGGCATCGCCCGATCCGAACTGCAACGGACCGGTCTGCGCCACGCGACTTCCAAGATCAGCAACGAGCACGACCTGCTGCATGCCACCACCCTCGGATTCCGCGGCGAGGCACTCGCGAGCATCGCGGCATGCGCACGCCTCGACGTGGTCACCCGCACGCGCACGGCAACGACGGCGGCGCGCCTGGTTGCCGACAGCCGCGAGCGGCGCATCAGCGCGGCGGCGGCGGCGCCGGGCACTCGCGTTCAGGTAACCCGGTTGTTCGCCGACATGCCGGGCCGGCGCCGCTTCCTGCGCCGGCCCGGCACCGAAACCACCTTGTGCCGGCGCATGGTGCTGGAGAAGGCGCTCGCTCATCCGGGTGTGACGCTACGCCTCTCCGTGGACGGCGAGGCGGACACCACGCTGACCTCGGCCGGGCTGCGCGACCGGGTTGCGGACGTGCTCGGCAGCCCGGTGATGCCGGATGACCTGTTCGAGGCGCGGCGCGACTATGCCGAGTTTCAGGTTGCGGCAATCGGCGCGCGCCCGGAGTTGGCGCGCCGCGACCGCTCGCGGCTCATGGTGTTCGTGAACCGCCGGCGAATCCAGCAGTTCGGGCTGGTGCAGGCGCTGGAGTACGGCTACGGCGCCGTCGTTCCCGGCGGCAGACACCCGGTCGCCTGCCTGTTCGTGGAGATTGCTCCCCATCTCGTGGACTTCAACGTGCATCCCGCGAAACGGGAGGCCCGATTTCGAAACCTGGCGCCGCTCCACCAGGCGGTGGTGCGACTCGTGCAGCAAGCGGTGGTTCGGTTCGGCCACCGATCGCCGTTGCCGGCGCCGCAAGGCCAGCCGGAATCGTTGCCGCTCCGCGGCCACGATGGCCGCGCCTTGCCCGGCCCCGCGCGACCGCCAGCCGTGGTTGCGGATCCGCCGCATCCGTACGTGGGCGAGGATCCGGCAACCGGCGCCGGGGCGGGGACCGTCCGCTCAACCGGGCCGGCGCCGGACTCGGCCGCGCACGTCGCCACGCCGGGCAGGCTCGGGGTGATCACACCCGGACCTGCCGCCGCCGCGGACGGCATCGCGCTCCCGGACCGGAGCGCCGGCATCCGCTACATCGGCCAGTCACTCGGCACGTTTCTGCTCGTCGAGATCGGACGAACCCTCTATTTCGTCGATCAGCACGCGGCCCACGAACGGGTGCTCTACGAGCGCCTGCGCCGGCGCTCGTTCGCCATCCAACAGTTGCTGCTCCCCATCGAACTCGACCTCGAGCCGGAAGCGGCCGATGCGCTGCACGAGGCGCGCGAACTGCTCGACGGGGTCGGCATCGTAGTAGAGCTGGAGAAGGGCCGGCCGCGACGCATCACCGCGCTGGCCGAACCGCTGCATCAACTACCGGCACGGTGGCTCCGGGAATACGTCGCCGGAATGCGTGGCAGCGGAGCGGACCTGGAGCGCGCCGTGCTTGCCGACGTCGCGTGCAAACTGGCGGTCAAGGATGGCGAACTGCTGGACCACGATGCGGCGGCTGCCATCGCGCGGGAGTCGTTCACCATCGACCTGCAGCACTGTCCGCACGGGCGCCCGCTGTGGTACTCGGTAACCCGGGATCAAGTCAGCGCCCAGGTGGGACGCCAATCCAGCAGGTGAGCTGCCGCCAACGCAGGGTCAGCCAGCTCAACAAGCGCTCGAACCACCAAGGGCGGCGCAGCCTTTCCAGGCGTGCCACGGCCGCGGCGAGTTCCTCATGGCTGAGTTGCTTGCGCTGCACGTTCTCCTCGATCTCCAACTCCAGAAGCGTCTCGTCGCTGGCCTGGTCCAGCACGATCGCCTCGATGCTGCTCCAACCAAGCCGGCGCGCCGATTCCAGGCGGCGATGGCCGGCGACCAGCTCGGAATCGCGGGTAATCAGTATCGGGCTGAACTGTCCGTGGCGACGCAGGCTCTCCATCAGCGGCTCCAACTCTCCCAAGTCGGAGCGGATTCGCTCACGCACCACTACCGCGTCGATGCGGACCTGCATATTTTTCTTATCGGCCGTAGCAGCCCGTGACGCAACACCGGCCGCTACGGCAGGTCGCCGGCGGTGCGGCGCGCGTACTCGGATGCCGACAACAGCGTTTCGAATTCGCCCGGGTGGTCCATTTCCATGACGAACAACCAACCGGCGCCGAGGGGGTCGCTGTTGATCAACCGCGCGCCGCCGCGTGCCAACGCCTCGTTGCGTGCCACGATCGTGCCGGCGACGGGCGCGTACAGCTCACCCGCCGACTTCAACGACTCGATGGCGGAGACTGCCGCCCCGGCGGCGACCCTTGTGCCCACTTCCGGCAACTCGAGGTAGGCGACTTCGCCCATCTCGCGTTGGGCGAAATCGGACAGCCCGACGGTGATGCGTTCCTCGGAGTCGCGACGCACCCAATGATGATCCACAGAATAACGAAGTTCCATAGCCAACGCTCCTAATCGAGCAGCGGATTGCCGCCGCGCGGCTGTTGGCGCTGCGTTGCCGTGCCGGCGTTTCCCCGTACCAGGGGCGGCGCTGAGCCCGCCGGTTCCAGCGGATCGAGCGCCACGCCGAGCGGCTGGCCCGCGTCCACGCGCCGCATCGCCAGCCGCAGGTTGTTCACAATCTCCCCGCGCCGTACGGACTCATAGGCCAGCAGGCCGTCACGCTCCTTGGGATCGGTTCCGGACAGGAAGATCTCCTGAATGATCTCCTCCCCCTCGGCACCCGACGGCAACAAGCCCGAGCGCGCGTTCACCGTGACCTCGATCAATCCGGTGGCGGGACGTGCGAACTGCACCGCCTGTCCGGGCTCCACCGCCTTCATGTACTCGGCCCAGGCGGGACCGGCGGCAGTCGCTCCGGTAAGGTTCAGTCCCAGGGTCTCGCCGCGCTCGTCGAAGCCCATCCACAGCGCCGTGGCCTGCAGCGGGGTGAATCCGACCGTCCAGGCATCCGACCAGTTCTGCGTCGTGCCGGTCTTGCCGGCGGTGTCGGTCCGAAAACCGCCCACCGTTCCCGACGCCCAGCGCAACGTGCCCCACTGCACGGTACTGCGCAACAGGTCGGTCATCACGTACGCCGCCTCGGGGCTCATGATCTGCCGTTCCTGCTGCTGCACCCGCTGCCGCGCACGCAGTTCCTTCTCCACTTCCAGCACCATGCGTCCGTTGCGATCCATGACGTACTGAATCGCCAGCGGAGACACCGCCTGCCCTTGGTTGGCGAATGTCGCGTAGGCGCGCGCCATCTGCAGCGGCGAGATGGCTATCACACCCAGGCCGAGCGGGTACTTGCGCGGAAACGTCGCCTCGATCTCCGCCGGCGTTTCTACGCCGAGCATGCGGCTCGCGCGCTCGATGGCGGCGTCGAACCCGATCTCCTCCAGCACCTTGAGAGAGGGCACGTTCATCGACCGCGCCAGGGCGGTGCGCAGCAGCACGCGGCCGGTCCACTCGCCCTTGTAGTTGAGCGGAATGTAGGGCGTCCCGTCGTCATTCACGAAAATCGCCGGCGCATCCGTGATCATGGTGGCGGGCGTAAGGCGTCCGGAACTGATCGCGGCCGAGTAGTACAGGGGCTTGAACGCGGATCCCGGCTGCAGCTTTGCCTGCGTGGCGCGGTTGAACTGATTGCCGGTGCCAAACTCGCTGCCGCCTACCATGGCAAGGATGTGACCGGTGCGGGCATCGAGTGTGATCAACGCGCCCTCGACCTGGGTGCGCCGCGCCTCCTGCTCGCCACGGCCGTAGGCGGCGGTCGAAATGGTGCGCAGGTCGCGATCGTCAAGCATCATGCCGAACACGTCGAGCGCCGGCGCAAGCTCCTTGATGAACCGGTCGGTTCCCTGCTTGCGCTCCCGGATGCCGGCCACCCGCATCCCGTCGATGCCGAACGCGAGCGACAGCAGGTCGACCGTCGGCAGGAACGTGGTGTCGGCCACTGCGCGGCGCTGACGGGAGCTGTTGCTGCGCGTCCGGTTCACCCGTTCGAGATGGCGCGACAGGGTCTGCTGCGCGGCGTGCTGGTAGTCGAGATCGAGCGTCGTTCGCACGATCAGGCCATCCTGATACACGTCCATCGAGCCGAGCATCAGCTCGTCCAGCCGTCCGCGTACGTACTCGCTGAAGTAGGGAGCCGCGTCCCGGCGCTCCAGGAACGCGGTGGAGCGGTTGGAGCGTGTGAAGTCGTAGTTGTCCCAGTACTGCTTGAACGACAGATCCGCCTCTTCGGCCGTGGTCAGCCCGCGTTCCACCATCTGGTTGAGAATCTCGCGCTGCAGGGTGCGAGCCCGATTCGGATGGTTGATCGGGGAGTTGCCGCCCGGCCGATTCAGTTGGATCACCAGCATGGCTGCTTCCGCCAGCGTGATGTCCCGCGCCGAGTGCTTGAAGTAGAACTGCGACGCCGCCTCCACGCCGTAGGTGCCTTCGCCGAAGTACACCAGGTTGAGGTAACGCTCCAGAATCTCGTTCTTGGTGAGCCAGCGCTCCAGTTGAATCGCCCACCACAACTCCACCAGCTTGCGCCGTATCGTGATCTCCCTACGGTCGGCGTAGATCGAGCCGGCAAGCTGCTGCGTAATGGTGGAGCCGCCGGACCAGAAGCGTCCCGCGACCATGTTCCAGGCGGCGCGCATCGTATCGGGTATGCGAAAACCGCGGTGTTCGAAGAAGTGGCGATCCTCGCGGGTCAACAGGGCCTGGATCAGGTGAGGCGGAAGCTCCTCATAGCGGATGATGTCTCGTTTCTGGTCGCGGAAGAACTGCGTGATCAGGCGACCGTGGCGGTCGAGGATCTGCGTGGGCAGCGCCGGTCTGTCGCGCTCGTATACGTCGAGGCTGCGAATATTCCGAGTACCCGCGGTCGACAACCCGACAGCGGCGCCGACCGCAACGGCGACCAGCAGGCAGACGACAACCCCTACTCGGGTAATGAAGGGTCACCTCCCGGGCGAGGTCGGTGGCGGACGCACCAAGAAAAACGGCCGGCCCCCCCAAGAGGGGACCGACCTACCCTTTCGGGCGCCGGCACAAAACGAAGTAAACTGGGAGGGGAACTTAATCTTGTAACCGACACCCTAATTATCGACACCGAATGGCGAAACCTAAGAGGCCGCCAGGCCCGCGTTGTCGATACGCATGTGCCGGCCGGGATCCTCATCAGGAGCCTGAAACAAGTATAGACCAAGGGCGATTCGCCAATCAATAGTTGCCGATCACTCGTTCTCGCGCGTTCCCCGGCCGGGGAAGGAGATGAACAGCACCGCTCCGGCCAATACCGCCGCCACCGGCGCGGCCAGCAGTCCAGCCAGCGTGCCGCCCCGGGCAAACGCCAGCAGCGCGCCGACCACCAGCGCCGCCACGGCCAGCACGCGCAGCGCGACGCGCGCAGCGCGCAGGGCCCAGGCGCGCAGGTAGCCGGCCC
>JAPPGB010000170.1 GCA_028821475.1 Spirochaetaceae bacterium | reverse complement strand
GGCTGCCGCGCTGCTCGCCGGCTACCTGCTCGCCGTCGTGCGCTGGTCGTGGCCTCTGACACCATGCCGAACCGTCCTGGACATCCTCGCCGCCCGCCCGGCCCCCTCCCCACTCGCTCACTCGTGTACACGCGAAGAACCGGGAGGAGAGTGAACGGCCGCAGCCTCTACCGGACCGCCTCCGTTGGTTGCTGCAAGGCGTCGGTGATCTCCTGCACGACATCCACATCGTAGAACATCGATCCGTGGTCGCCGCCCTCGGCCTCGATCACCTTCGCTCCTCTCGATCTCAGGAATCCCACCTCGTCCGCGGTGAGACGTCCGACCGCGACATCTTCCGTTCCGTATACGTAGATCACTCGCCCCAGGTCCCGCTCCGCCAGCCGTTCCGTGTAGCGGTCGTATCCCGTCGCTGCTGCTATACGCATCTCCATCAGTTCCCGATCCGTCGTGGCATCCAGCCCGGAGTCCACCGGGGTCACCCCGTCCGGAAACCACCAAGCCCGCCCATTCAGAAATCCGTTCGTCACCTCCTCCGGCATGTCCAGCCGCCCCGCCATGATCAGATACCGATCTGCGCTCTCCGGCGGCTTCTGCCACAGATACCGCGTGATCAGGAATGCTCCGTAGGAATGGCCGATCACCACCACTCGCTTCCCCTGACTCCGAAAGTGCCGGATCGTTCGGTCCAGGATCTCCACGCTCACGTCCACCTCCGCCTGCAGCTCCGCCAACGTATACTCCTCCGCTCGCTCGGACAGTTCGCCATTCAGCGTCAGCGTCTGGTGCGGTTGCACGAAGTAGATCTCACGGTGCCCCGGGTAGGCTCTGAACGATTCGTAGTCCCCCACCAGCTCATGCAGCGGCCCGCCCTGCTCGTAGATCCACACCGTCCCCGATTCCGGGTCTCCACCGTGCACCTCGAACAGCTCCGTTACGTCTTCAGGTAGCTCGGTCGCACGGTAGGTTTCTGGTTCCTGCGGGAAGAACGCATCGCAGGATACGAACACCACCGCTGCTGCCAGGAACGCGAGCAGGCGCCCGTATCGGACTCGGTTACGACGCTTCCATACGTTCATTACGCGACCTCCCCACAACCGTCGTTCGGGATAGCTCTACAGGCGTGGCACCGAAATGAGCACGGCGACCCGGCGCACAACTACACAATTAACCGGATAGAGGGGCTGAGAGGAGCACGCCGCCGGGCCGCCGCCACCCGGCGTTACTGTATCAAAAAGCAGCGCGCGGGGATCGGTCAGTTCCCGGCGTTTGGTCGTCGCTTCCCCGAGGTCGGCACCGACCAGTCTCTTCGGATGATCTCTCCCTCGTTGGGCAGGTACCGCCAGTACTTCCACCTGCTGCCTCCAGGGCGCTCCTCTGACGGTTCCCGGACCGCTTCGATCAACACTTCCTTCACGTCACCTGCCGATATTACGCAGATCGCTCCTCGGTACAGGTCACGCGCCGTCTGCAGGATCAACGTCCCCCCAACCTCCCTCGTGTGCCGAAACACCGCCTGGATCGCTCTCTCGTTGAACCGGTAGACCGGCCGGGCGGCGAAATCGTGCCTCATCAGCTGCCATCATAGTCATCGAGGTCCTCACGGTCTCACCGGTGCCACCAGTAAACGGCGCACGATCCGACACCGTTGCGGCAGAGCAGCAGACGGGGCCTCGTGGGCTTGTACGCACTGCTACCACCGACTGTTGAGTTCGACCCCGAAAAGATGGTCAGCGATCTTGCCTTGGATCTCTCGCCGGGTTGCGGAGACGCCGAGGGACAGATCCGATGTGCCCGATGCATGGGTCATCCGCCAGCCCAGGGTGTAGTCCCGAGCGGCATCGGTACCTTCGAAGCCCACGTAGGGCGAGTTGATCAACCCTGCATCCGAAAGAGCGATGCCCCAGACGGCTTCAGCGGTCAGCAATTTCTGACCCGCGTCGCCTTCGGTACGGGAGTTGAACCGAGTAGCGGTGGCGAGGGCGCCCAGGCCGTCGGAAGACGCCCCGCCCCAGTCATGGCGGAGCGACAGCATCGGCCCCACCGCAGAGGCGGGGGCAGGGTCCCAGGAAAGTGCTGCCGACGCCCCCCAGTCGGCGAGCCTGTCGTCCACGTGGGCGATAAGAGCGCGGCTTTCGGCGGTCACGCCAAGCCCCAGGGCTGGAACGGACCATATCACCCCTCCCCCGATTTCCAGTCCCACGCCGGTTTCGGCATGGCCGCCGTCATGCCGGGCGCCGATCTCCAGTCGAGGCTGCACCGCCCCGAAGGCTGCCAGTTCCTTGCGCCAGGATCCCGTCAAGCCCACCCGCAACTGGCTGACATCGGCGTCGAACGCGGCAAGCGCATCCCCCGCCGAGCCCTGCGAATTTGCCCGCATCAGCATGGCGTCGGTGGTCGCCGTCAGTCCGAACCCGGCCGCCCGCGCCGCCTGCACGATGTCTACCCGGGTCCCGGCCGCCGCCATCGCGAATCCGGTCTTGGTCTGCAGAGCTTGCCACCCGCGCGGTTCCACCGTCAGTGAACCTCCTCCGTAGCCAAGCGCCCCATATACGGTGAGTCGGTCGCTCACATGACCGACTGCGTATGGGGCTGCTATGGTCAGGGTGGCTTGCACGTCTCCGTCCCTTTGGGAGGCTCGCCGGTACCCGCCGGTACCGGCATTGTGCGAAAGCGCTACTCCGAGCAGCCAGGAGCCCACCGTGCCGTCGATGCCGAGGATCCCGGTCGCAACGTCCCCTTCGAGCGTGAACGCGTCATCGGTACCTTCGAACTGAGACCACGCCCCACGGCCCCACAGCGCCAGTGACCCGCCTCCCTCGGCCTGCTCACTCGTAGTGAGCGAGAACGCGGTAGCCGGCAACACTTCACCCGCCGACAACGCCTGAAATTCAGGCCCCGGCAAACGATCCCCGGGTATTGCAAGCTCATCGTCCGTCCGCGCAGCGAGCTCTATCGAGCGGCCCGCTACCGCCCCCTCGAACCCCGGCGTGCGCAGGGCGGTGCGTCTGTTCGTTATCCCGTCCAGCACGTTGCCGGCGCTGGTGCGCGCGAATCGCGCCAGCCACGGCGCCGCCACTTCCACCAGATCATCGTCCACTCGTATGCGGACCCTCGCCTGCAGCCCGGCATAGTTGCTGTCCACCGAGGACGACTCGTGCACTACCTGTGCGCCCCCGAGGCCGGCTCCGGTTACCGTCACCGTCTTCGCCATGTTCCAGTCGGATCCGGTGAACACAAGCCGCCGCGGGGAAGCGCCGGCAACGCCAGGGGTGTCCATGGTCACCGCGATGGTGACCGGGGCCTCCGGCTCGCTCTCCAGTCTCACGGTGTAGTCCGCAGCACCGCCTATGCCGGAGATCCATAGCGCCTGTTCGGAGAGTGCGATTCCGGCCGTATCGTCATCCCGGATCGTCCCGGTCGCGGTCTTGCCATCGGCCGCAAAGCTCACACCGACAGGCAGATCATCGGACAGCGTTACCGTGAAGGTCTCGTCGTCCTCGTCGATACGATCGTCGGTCGTGGCCACCTGGATGGTTGCCGTACTGCCACCGGCGACGATCGTAACCGTACCACCGGCACTCTCGGTGTAATCCTCGCCGCCTACCGCTGAACCATCAGCCACCGTCCAGGACAACGTCAGCGGAGAACTGGCCGCCGGCTCGCTGCGCACCGTAAAGGTCACCTGCTCGCTCTCCTCGGCGGAGGCGTCCGAGATGGAGACGGTCGCCGCAACTGCCGGCGGCGTGGCTGGCGTGGTCACGGGTGGAGTGCCGTCATCGGCGATGGGCGGCGGCGGCGTGTCGTTGTCGGTGATGGTCAAGGTGTGCCTGCCTGCTCTCCCCACCGTGTAGCCCGTGCCTCCGGTCAGCGTCAGCTCCACCGTCTCGCTGCTCTCCACCTCGTTGTCGTCGGTGATCATCACCGGAATGGTCACCCTGCCCGTGCCCGCCGGCACCGTCACCGACCCCGACAAGCTCGTGTAGTCGCTGCCGGCCGTTGCGCTGCCGCCAACTCCGTACCCGATCGTGATCCCCGCGGCCGGCGGCGGCCTCAGATCGATCTCGATGTCATGCGACCCCGCTCCCTCTTCCACCGTCGAACTCGCTGCCGCGAAGGCCGCCTCCGGCGGCTCGTCGTCTTCCACTGGATCATCGTCGACTCGGATGCGCACCGTCGCCTGCAGCCCGGCATAGTTGCCGTCGACCGAGGACGCCTCGTGCACCACCTGTACGCCCCCGGTACCGGCGCCGGTTACCGTCACCGTCTTCGCCCTGTTCCAGTCGGATCCGGTGAACACAAGCCGCCGCGGGGAAACGCCGGCAACGCCGGGGGTGTCAATGGTCACCGCGATGGTGACCGGGGCCTCCGGCTCGCTCTCCAGTCTCACGGCGTAGTCCGCCGTACCGCCTGTGGCGGAGATCCTTATCGCCTGATCGGAAAGGGCGATTCCGGCCGTGTCGTCATCCCGGATCGTCCCGGTCGCGGTCTTGCCACCGATCGCGAAACTCACACCGACAGGCAGATCATCGGACAGCGTCACCGTGAAGGTCTCGTCGCCCTCGTCGATACGATCGTCGGTCGTGGCCACCTGGACAGTTGCCGTACTGGCTCCGGCGGAGATCGTAACCGTACCACCGGAACTTTCGGAGTAGTCCTCGCCGGCTACCGCTGAACCATCAGCCACCGTCCAGGACAACGTCAGCGGAGAACTGGCCGCCGGCTCGCTGCGCACCGTAAAGGTCACCTGCTCGCCCTCCTCGGCGGTGGCGTCCGAGATGGAGACGGTCACCGCAACCGCCGGCGGCGTGACTGGCGTGGCCGCTGGTCGAGTGCCGCTATCGGTGATGGGCGGTGGCGGTGGTGGCGGTGTGTCGTTGTCGGTGATGGTCAAGGTGTGCCTGCCTGCTCTCCCTACCGTGTAGCCCGTGCCTCCGGTCAGCGTCAGCTCCACCGTCTCGCTGCTCTCCACCTCGTCGTCGTCGGCGATCGTCACCGGAAGAATCACCCTGCTCGCGCCCGCCGGCACCGTCACCGATCCCGACAAGCTCGTGTAGTCGCTGCCCGCCGCTGCGCTGCCGCCAACTCCGTACCCGATCGTGATCCCCGCGACCGGCGGCGGGCTCAGGTCGATCTCGATGTCATGCAACCCCGCTCCCTCGCCCGCCGTCGAACTCGCTGCCGCGAACGTCGCCTCCGGCTGCGGTGGTGGCGGTGGCGGTGGCGGTGGCGGGTCGTCGTTGTCGGTGATGGTCAAGGTGTGCCCGCCTGCACTCCCTACCGTGTAGCCCGTGCCTCCGGTCAGCGTCAGCACCACCGTCTCGCTGCCCTCGACCTCGCTGTCGTCGGTGATCGTCACCGGAATGCTCACCCTGCTCGTGCCCGCCGGCACCGTCACCGATCCCGACAAGCTCGTGTAGTCGCTGCCCGCCGCGGCGCTGCCGCCAACTCCGTACCCGATCGTGATCCCAGAGGCCGGAGGCGGACTCAGGTCGATCCGGATGTCATGCAATCCCGCTCCCTCTTCCGCCGTCGAACTCGCTGCTGCGAAGCTCGCCTCCGGCGACTCGTCGTCGTTCGTAATGGTGAGGGTGTGCCGGGACAGGCTGCCGACCGTGTAGCCGTCCCCACCGGAGAGCGTCAACACCACCGTCTCGCCGCTGTCCTCGATTTCGTCGTCGATGATGGTGATCGGGATATTCACTCTGCTCACACCTGGCGCCACCGTCACCGTGCCCGGCAAGCGATAGTCGCTGCCGGCTTTTGCCGCGCCGGCTGCGCTGTAGCTCAGCGTGATCCCCGACTGCGGCGCAGGATCTACGGTCACCGCCACGTTCTTCGTTCCCGCTCCCTCGCTCACCTCCGAACTCGCCGTGGCGAAGGCCACGACCGGCGGGGGCGGCGGCGGTTCGTCGTTGTCGCACACCGTTACCTTCCGGGAACGCGGAGTGCCCACGACATAATCATGTCTCTTCGTATTCGCATCCAGCAGCTCCAGCTGGTACTCGTGGACTCCGTCAGGTTCGTGGACGGTGTCTTCCATGTCCCATACGAACGTATCCGACGCTATCTGACTTCCCTTTGGATTGCTCACGGAAGCTCCTTCCTCGACAATCCTGTTATCGATCAGAAGTCGGTATCCGATATGCAAGTACCGATCGAGCGCCGGGGTGAACCTCATGATGAACATGGCTCGCGTGCCCTCATCAAGCTGGCACTTCTCACTGGCTGAACGCTTGTATCTGTCAGGGATATCGACGGTCACCGTCAGTGTCTGGGCGGACGCCGTGGCAGCAAGGCTGATGAGTGCCAGCGGGATCAACACCTGTAGGCGCCACACCCACCAGAAGCGTCTGCTTTCCATATCTCAACTATCGGAACGCTCGGCTGCTCCGCCGAGATCGTGATTGCAGTCTCAGTGGTGCCGATGCCGCGCGGGCCCTCAGCTCCCTGGCCGCGAGTCGAACACGCCCGGTGTGGTCGGTGATCCCTGCCCTTGGTGCCGGCCGCCGGGTGTTCGTCGAGGCGACGACCTCCGCCAGACCGCGTCGGCGCGACGTGAAGGCGCGGCGGCACTACGAGTCCGTGCCGCGCCGCACCTTCGGTTGACCGCCGGGTCCTCGGTCACTGCTGCCAGGGAGCACCTCGTGGGGGACCACTATCATGCCCGTCCGCGCCGCGGACCCGCGCTTTGACGCTGCGCCGGAACAACAGGTAGGCTACGGTCGTCATGCGGTGTCGGGCACCTCGCGGTCGCTATTTCCCTGCTCATCCTTGCCGGGCTGACCGCCTGTACCCAACCGGGTATGGAGAAGCCGAAGGCCACTCCCGATGTCGAGTATGCGATGCGCTGGTGGAACGTTTTGACCGCCTATCAGATGGTCGCCGCCCTCTACGGCGACCAGGCCACGCCAGATCAGGCGACCGCCGCCAAGAAGATGTACGCACAGTTGGACGACGCCACCAAGGCGAAAGTGAACTCCGCGGCCGCCGAGATCTACGGTGACGGCGGATACACGAGCGTAGGCCAGTGGTGGGAGACCCTGGACTGCCGCCTGATGCGCATCGCCGCCGGCGACGGCAACACTCACGATCCCACCAGTCCCTACTGTGCCCACTACCCGGGCTCCGGAGCGGCAAAGATCCTGTCCGCCGACGCCAAGGCGCACGTCGACATGGTCGGCATGGCCCTGCTGGGCCGCAGCGATCCAGGTGTCTACCCGCCGCTCCACGGTACTTGGTCGACCGCTGGCCCCCCGATGATCGAGTTGACGGTGGAAGCAGACTACAGCTTCAGCCTCACGGTGAGCCCAGATATCTTCGACAGGGTCTATTCCGGCACCATCTCGGTAACGGCGACGACAATCACCGCTACGATCACCGCCGCCACCACGAACGGGATAGCGATGACCCCGCAGGAGATCGCGCTCATTGCGGGTCCGCACGAGCTCAGCTACTCGGTCGCCGTGACTGATACGGGGGCTACCCTGACGGTGATGGGGGACGCGCTGCAGGTCCTGGTCGGCAGCGCCGAGGTGACGCTCCAGAAGCAGCCTTGACGCGGCGTCCACGCCCGAGCCGGTGCACTCGCTGGTGAACTCGGTGACCGGCGATGTGCTCCCCGGCGATGCCCCGATGACCGCTCGCAAGGCTGTGGCCGAGGTCGTGCGCGGCGGCCTGGAGCGCCTGGTCCATCTCGGCGGCGCCGAGGCCCTCCAGGCCGCTCTCCCGACCAACTCCAAGCGCATGGTCGAGGACGGCATCCTGCCTCCCCACGCCGTCGGTGCCGAACCCTGGGTGCTCACCATCGAACGCCTTAAGGTCGCCCTCACCTGGCCCGACGGCCATACCTTACGCCTCGACATCCCGTCCGCTCCCACCGCCGGCGAACTCCAACTCAACCGCGCCATCGCCCGCTATCAGGATCAGCGCCGCTGACCTGATAGCCGAGCCCCAGGTCCGGCACCTTCCCTATCCTGCCCGATACCGCCGTGCACTTTCCTGGTCGGGCCGGTGGGGGCCGTACCTCCGAAGGTAGTGGGAGAGGCCTGCGCTTCCGGCCTGCGCTCCATCGCAGTTGACGGCGATGTCGATGACGGCAGTTCCGTTCCTCCATCAGTGAGCACTCGGCACCTGCACATACGGATGCAGCTTGGCCACTGCTGTTCCTCCTCGGCTGTTCAAGGACAGTACCGCTCCGATCCGCTCGTAGTACCTGTTCGGCACCTTGATCAGGTATCCCTCCCGGTCTCCCACCGCGGGCGTCACGCCATCACCCAACTCCGCGTTGGCCCATTCCAGGACTCCTTCCGGCACACCGGCGCGCTCGCCCAACTGTCTCAGTTCCACCCCTTCGGGCACCGCCGTACGGCGCCACCGCGGCTGGCCGGCCAGCTGCGGCCATTCTTTCTCCGGAAGGCTGCGCAGCGCCGCCAGCAACCCGTAGTAGCGCGGGACGTACTCCCTCGTTTCCCTCGGCAGGTACCCCTGCTCGCGCAGCTCCCAGAAATCGTCCGTCCCGCTGCGCCTTACCGCGGCTCGTACCCGCCCCGATCCGGCGTTGTACGCCGCCAAAGCCATCTCCCAGCTGCCATGTTCGTCGTAGTTCGCCTGCAGGATGCCCAATGCCACTTCCGTCGCTTTCCAGAAGTCTCGCCGTTCATCGACCACTCCGCCCGTGTCCAGTCCGTGCTCCCGCGCGGTTCTCCCCATCAGTTGCCACAGCCCCACCGCTCCCATCGGCGAGGCCGCCGTGCTCTCATAGCCCGATTCGATCACCGGCAGAAAGATCAGCTCCGGCGGCAGGTTCCTGTCTTCGACCTGGCCCAGGATATGGCCGCCGTAGAACCAGACCCGCTGCATCACCTCACGCATCCACGGGCGCTGCCTCGACGCCGCGTAGTACTCGGCATAGCGCTGCACACGGGCATGCTCCGGTACCCTCATCGTCATGGCGACCGTGTCCCGCAACGTCTGCGCTCCCACATGCGGCGCCATCCCCGCCACCAGCGCCACCGCCACCAGCCCCCGCGCCACCTTCCGGTGCCGCGGGGCATACCTCGCCGGGTCGGAACCCTCTGCTCCGTTCATTCCGTCCCCTCCCGGCTCCAAGGTAATCATACCGGCGCTACCAGGTGCCCTGTTTATTCCAGCCTTGCGTTCGTGGCCTGGTTTTGGAGATCGTCCACGAAGTATCGTAACCTCATGCGCTTCTGGCAGCGACCGCGGGGACCCGGAATCGGCTCGAGAATCGAACTGTCGGGTTTCTGGAGCTTTTCTACGACCTCGTGTACGTGGTTCTGATCGCCGCTGCGGCTCACCGCCTTGCCCACCACATGAGCTGGGGCTCGGTTGGAGAGTTTATCGTGGTGTTCAGCCTCATCTGGATCGCCTGGCTGAACGGCTCTGCCTACCACGACCTCAACGGCCGAGAAGACATTCGCAGCCGTTGGCGTCACGTGTGGAGCACCCCTCCCACGATTCGTTGATCTGGATCTACTACATTGCGATCATCGCCGCCTTGTGGGGCACGATGCAGGCGTTCCCGGAGATCTACGCGCGGGTGATGCAGGAGTTCGGCCAAGCGATCAGTCCGCGACGGACCTGGGCATCAAGCTGCGCCGCTCCGCTGCCGGCGCCGGGCTGCGACCACCGGGCGACCTTGAACCGAGCCGGCGACGTGGGAGCCGGCCTGCCGCGCAGTTATGCTTTATTTCCCGGCGCCTGCGGACGCCTGGTTGGCGCGTGGAGCGCTGCGCCGCGCTATCCGTGCGCCGTAATCGTTCAACGCGTGCCGGATCATTTCCGACAGCGTACGACCTTCCAGCGCAGCGGCCCGCTTCCAAGCTGCCAACTCTGCGGGTGACAGTCTCACCCGGACCATAGCAGTACGGGGCGGCTCGGGAAAGAACGAATCCCGAGACTTCCCGTCCCGCTTGCGATAATCGGCGACCTTATTCGGCACGCCGACCCCTTGTAACAGCAATTAGACCGCGCAGGAAGCACCCGCGCAGTTCCGCCGGTACCTTGACACCCTCTTTCCGCGCGGCGCGCAGCAGGGAGCGGTGCTCCCGCCTCGTCTGGCGCAAGTCGCGCCAGTCAAAGAGTGGGCTACGCTTCTGCATGCGATATACCGCGAGACAGGAATGGATCTTCGCGAACCGACGCTTAGGCGACGGATTGTCGCGCCACCACCGGTAAGCCCGAAACAAGTGCGGGCCGACCGATACAATCGGCCCCACGTATGGCACAAAGTGCCGGAAGAAAACGTTTAGCCATGACCAATGCATCGCTTGCCACACTCCGACACCGTTTGCGATGTAGTACCTCATGCCACCAATTTATACCGCGCGGCCGTTAATTGTGTCCACAATCAGCGGCCCGCGCGCGCCGTCGATGCCCCTGTCCTCGTTGCTCCGCTGCTGGCGCCGGTTTGCGATCACCAAGCCGGCGCCACCGGAACCGGCCTGACCGCGCCGCCTGGTGGCCGCGTGGAGCGCTGCGCCGCTGCCGGCCAGCGGGAATCAGACACCGTAACGTTATTTTTCTGGGTTATCGTAATTTACATGGAAAACGTAACGGTGTCATGCGCACGCGATAGCCCGCAACGCCATCGACGGTGCGCACGTCAGGAGCGGGCTACCGAGTCAGGGTCCCGGCCGCGACCACCAGGGCGCAGCCTTGACCGCCGGTCGCGCACCATCAGCCGGCCGGTTAGCTCCACCACCGGCGGCACGCCGGTATAGTGCAACGCCACCCCGTACCGCTCCGCCAGCCTGCCCTGCAGCGTCAGTGCTGTGATGATTCGTGGACGTCGAAAAGAACTACGTGCCACCCATCAGTGCCGCTTACGGCGCTACTCGTTGAAGGAGGTTCTTGCGGGGGAGGGACGGGGTCCGGTGGCGGGGCACATGAAGTGTCGTTGGGATTGATCGTGCAGTAGTCGGGCGCTGGAATGCATGGCCGGTAAACTTCTCTGCAAAATTGGCTGCACTCGTAGTCTTGGTGCACGTAGTAGCTGCGCGTAGTCGGGTCGTAGTGCTTATGGTAGTTGGACCAACGGCACTCCGTGTGACACTGTGTCTCGCGACAGAGCCCGCCACCATGCGCGATCGCCGGTAGAAGCACCATCGCCGCCAGCACCGCAGCACACACCGCCAATACTAGCACGCTGAACGGCCTCCTTGGGCCTGCCCACCGCCGCGCATTTTCCGCAGTCGGGGGCAGATCGCGAAACCTCATCATTTCTAGGGCAGGATAACATCATGTGGATCTCTGTTCAAATGGTGGTGTGTACGGATTATCCGGGGCCCAATGGTTTCGGGGCCGCCCCGCTGCGCCTCCGGCAGCCGCAGGCCGTCACCAGAAACTCAGGATAACAGCACCCGTCGTGGGTGTTCGGCCGTCCCGTCGCGATGGTCGGCGGACGACGGTTCTTCACCGATTCGCCCCTGGCACGCTGCTCGAAATGGTCGAGGTCAGGCCGTATGGTCGGCCCTGTACAGGCGCCAGACGCGCCTGGCATCAAGACAGCGTCCTGATCGCCAGCCACGTCGGCGTGCGGCCAGATTCAGCGGCGCGCCAAGCAGACGCCGAGACCATGGTCCCGGCGTCTGCCCTTCGGGCCCGATCTCCTCGGAGATACGAGCCGAACGCTCAACGAAGACCGGGGCCGTAGTCCCGGCGACAGATGATGATTCCGACATCGACCTGAACGATGGCAGGTCTCCGGAAGCGCCGTGCTGGCTCCGGGTCCGCTTCGCCACCGCCTCCGGGTGAGTGCAACCAGCGGGCGGGGCCAGATCGTCCACGGCTTCCCGCGCCCTGACAGCCGTCCTCCAGGCGCTCGACGATGCCCACACCCATGAGGGCGAGTAGCGGTCGACGCGAATCACGACGCGCCTCCTGGCTGCCGCTCGGCCGCCGCGATGCCGCCTCACGTCCGCGATGCGCCGCCGGATGTGGCGCGCATCCTGCCTGAGCTTGCGTCCGACCTGCGCGCCGCTCACCGTGTGCGAGTTCGTTGAAGTTACTCACGATGCCCGGCAGGTAGTTTGTGCGGGGCGGCCGCCTGGCCCAGGAGCGCGTTCGCCGCCGCGCCGAACGCGCGCGCACGAATGCTGGCACGAATGCTGGCAGAGGCCGGCGGCGCATCGCGTAGCTCGGGGTGCTCGTCGCCGGTGTCCACCAAAACGGTCAACCCCAGGTCCTTCGTCACGCGGATGATCTCGAGCCGTGTGCCGTCGAGCGGGTCGCGCACGCGATCCCCAACCGCCACGTGCAGGCGCGCGCATTTGAGACACGGCGCATCGTCCTCGGTGTGGTCGGCGTGGTAGTCGCACACCGCGAAGCCGAACCTCTCTGGTAGTGTTTTGATTATGAGTGGGAGGCGGCGAAAGCGCAAGCGGGAGCCGCCGGCCCGCTCCCCCCTCCCTCTGTAGGAGTAGGGGTAGAGACCACGAAAAACGCCGGTTGGAGCCATTCTACAAGGTTTAATTGCGGCTGTGTGCAACCCGGTTACGGCTGTGTGCAACCCGGTTACGGCTGTGTGCAACCCGGTTACGGCTGTGT
>JAPPGB010000169.1 GCA_028821475.1 Spirochaetaceae bacterium | reverse complement strand
ACTGCCCGCCGGCCGGCTCTGTCGGAACACGCTACCGCTTTCTGCGTTCGCACCCCCCGCCGGCACCCGGTTGACTGCTCGCACACCCGCCCCCAGGGCCGGGCGCAAGCCGGTGCGCCGGTGCGCCGGTCCGCTGGCGCGTTCGGTCTGACCCGCGTCCGAACCGACTACCAGCCCTGAACGATCATTCTCCCGACGCGCCCGCGCGCCGCGACGCTTCCTGGATCGGCGAGATCCCTCCGTCATCCAAGCCAACCCCACACCCTTGTCAATCTTTCCGTGCTTCAACACCTCAAGCGTGAGATCGTCCTGCCCCGGGGCGTTGGCGCGCTGACAGCAACCCCGGAAGGGGCTACACTCTCGGCACCATGAGCGGTAAGGCAAACGATGTTCGCGCGGACTGGACCGGGCGATTTTACGAGGATCTCGACGTGGGCGACGTGTACCGCAGCCGGTGGGGGCATACGGTGACCGAGGCCGACAACGCGCTGTTCACGCAACTGACTCACAACACCAACCCGCTGCACTTCGACGCCCGCTACGCCGCCGATTCGCGCTGGGGCAGGATCCTGGTCAACAGCACCTTCACCCTGGCGCTGATCACCGGCATGAGCGTGAACGACGTCACCGAGCACGCCATGGCCAACCTGGGCTGGGAGGAGATCAAGCTGCCCAACCCGGTGTTCCTGGGCGACACCCTGTACTGCGAGACCGAGATCCTGGCGCGGCGCGACTCCAAGTCGTACCCGGAAGCGGGCATCGTGCGGTTCCGCTCGCGCGGCATCAACCAGGACGGCGACGTGGTGCTGGAATACACCCGCAGCGCAATGATCTACCGGCGCGCCGCGGCTCCGCAGGTGTCGTTTCCGGTAGCCAACGGGCGCTGACCGCTCCGCCGTGAAACCGCTGGCGGGGCTGCGGCTGATCGACCTGTCCACGGTCGTGGCCGGCCCCTATTCGGGCGCGCTGCTGGCCGACCTCGGCGCGGACGTGATCAAGGTGGAGCCGCCCGCCGGCGACGCCGCCCGCGGCCTGGTTACCGAGGAGGGACTGGCGCCCCACGTGCACACCAACCAGCGCAACAAGCGCGGCATGGTGATCGACCTCAAGCACCCCGCCGGCAAGGCGGCGTTCCACGACCTGGTGCGCTGGGCGGACGTGGTGCTGGAGAACTACCGCCCCGGCGTCACCGAGCGTCTGGGCATCGACTACCCGGCGCTGGCCGCGCTCAACCCGCGCATCGTCATGTGCTCGATCACCGGCTACGGGCTGACCGGTCCGGGAAGGGACCGCGCAGCGTTTGACGCCAACATACAGGCTTACGCCGGCGTGATGGGGCTCACCGGCGAGCCGGACGGGAGGCCGGTGCGGGCGGCGCTGGCGTACGCCGATCTGTGCGCGGGCATGGCGGGCGCGCTGGGCATCCTGGCCGCGGTGGTGGCGCGTGACCGCACCGGCCGCGGCCAGCACGTCGACCTGGCCATGTTCGACGTCCAGCTCTCGATGCAGAACTACTTCTGTACCATGCAGTTGGCATCGGCCAGGCCACCCCGCCGCCTGGGCAACGAGCACGAGTTGCACGTGCCCTACAACGCGTACCCGACGGCCAGCGGACCGCTGTTCGTGACGGTGGTGACGGAGGCGCAGTGGAGCGGCCTGCTGCGCGCGCTCGGGCGGCTGGACCATCCGCCCGAGGTGCGGCCGCACCTGCAGATGCTTGCGGATGCCCGGCTGCGATCGCGGGGCATCCGGATCGCGGCGCGGGATGCGATCAACGCGGCGCTGGAGGCCATCCTCGCGACGCGCCCGCGCGAGGAGTGGATGGCGGCGCTGGCCGCCGAGCGGATGCCGTTCGCGCCCGTCAACACGCTCGCCGAGGCGTTGGCCGATCCGCAGGCGGTGGCTCGCGGCATGCTGCCCCGCATACCGCTGCCGGACGGCGGCACCCGCCCGGCGTCCGGCAACCCGATCAAGCTGTCGGACGCCGGGCCCGACACCTTCACGCCGCCGCCGAAGCTCGGCCAGCACACCCGGGAGGTGCTCGCCGACGTTCTGGGCTACGACGAGGATCGGGTCGCCCGCCTGCTTGCGTCCGGCGCGTTCACGGCTGCCGCGCACTACCCTGCACCCGGATACGGCCCGCGGGCAGGCGGCGGCGCGCGGCCCGGCGCGGCCGAGAAGGGTGACGCGCACGGCACAACTGACTCGCGAACGGACTGCGAAGCGGCGACCCGGTGCGAACCGGCTGCGCGCGGCGCGGGGTCCCGGTCGGAGGCGGCGGCAAATCGCGGTGCGGTGACCCGGAACGACCCAACCGCCGGTGCCGGAGGGGCCGCATCGAGTGCGGCAGCACCCCGCGCAGCCACCGGCCCCGGTGCGGCGTCCCCCGGCGCGGAGGGCTGACCGATGGTGCTGCCGGCGCGGTCGCTGCTGTTTGTGCCCGCCAACCGGCCCGACCGCTATGCCAAGGCCGCCGCCGCCGGAGCGGACAAGGTGATCATCGACCTGGAGGACTCGGTGCCGGCCGGCCAGCGCGCCGTGGCGCGCGAGATGATCGCGCCGGCCTTGCCGGAGGTGGCGCGCGAACGGCTGCTGGTGCGGGTCAACCCGATCGCCGATCCGGACCACGCCGCCGACCTTGCCGCGGTGCCGCTGGCGGCGGTGGGAGGGCTGATGGTGCCGAAATTCGAGCACGCCGCCGAGCTGCGCGCCCTGGCCGCCGAGCTGGAACGCCGGGAAACGGCGGCCGGCTTGGCTGCCGGTTCCACGTTCCTGGTGGTCCTGATCGAGACCGCGCGCGGCGTGCGCGATGCGGACGCGCTCATGGAGGCGGCCGCATCGCTGGGCCGCGACTGCGTGGCCGCATTCGGGGCGCTGGACTACGGCGTGGAGGTCGGTACGGAGGCGACCGGCGTCGAGCCGGAGCTGCTATACCCGCGCGTGCGGTTGACCGTGGCCGCCGCCGCCGCCGGCCTGGAGCCGCCGCTCGATTCGCCGAGCACCCACCTGCGCGACCCCGGCCGGGTGCGCGCGGAGGCGCTGGCGGCGCGCCGGCTCGGGTTTCAGGGCAAGCTGTGCGTGCACCCGCTCCAGGTCGGCACCTGCAACGAAGTGTTCACTCCGCCGCCGGCGGCGGTGGCCGAAGCGCGCACCGTGGTCGACGCCTACGATGCGGCGCGGGCCGCCGGACGCGGCGCGGTGGCGCTGGACGGCCGCATGATCGACATGCCGGTGGTGCGGCGGGCGCAGCGCACGCTGACCCTGGCGCACCGCCTGCAGCAGGAAGGCCGCTCCGCCGGCAACGCCTGAACGCCGCCCGGTCCGTAGCGGTTACCGCAGGCGGCGGCTACGGCGGCCTGCCGATTGTCCGGCCGGAATCGGCGTAGCTGGGACCGCTCGTATGTTCCGCGTGCCCCGTTCCACAACTCCAGCATGATCTTGGAGCAGGTCGCGGCCTTCCCGGTCTGCAGAACGTGCGTCACTTGGCTTCGGGTCGCCGGATCCCCATCGTTCCGAAGCGTTACGATCCAGGCAGAGGTATCGATGAGAATGCTCAATCCGAACCCCTAGACCGAAGTTCCAGGGCAGGATTCTTCTTAAGTCGTTTTATAGTCATCAGTTGAGA